>NZ_JBCEWQ010000252.1:0-7224 GCF_038448545.1 Streptomyces sp. CLV115 | reverse complement strand
GCCCCGGACGTGACCCTCCCACCGCTCCTCCCCGGCCTCCTACCGGGCCTGGGGATCAACGGCGAGGACCTGAAGAACGACTAGCGCCACCTCGTACGCGGAGGGGGACGGGCTCACCGGGTCCGTCCCCCTCCGCGTGCCGTACGCCCACGCGTACCGGCACCGCCCTCAGAAGAACACCGACCGCCGCTGCACCAGCAGCTTGTACAGCGTGTGCTGGATCTGTTCCCGCACCTGATCCGTCAGGTTGAACATCAGCATCGGATCCTCCGCCGCCTCCACCGGATACCCGGTGGTGGAGATCGGCTCCCCGAACTGGATCGTCCACTTCGTCGGCAGCGGCACCGCCCCGAGCGGCCCGAGCCACGGGAACGTCGGCGTGACCGGGAAGTACGGGAAGCCCAGCAGCCGCGCCAGCGTCTTCGAGTTGCCGATCATCGGGTAGATCTCCTCCGCCCCCACGATCGAGCACGGAATGATCGGCACCCCGGCCCGCAGCGCCGTGGACACGAAGCCGCCCCGCCCGAAGCGCTGCAACTTGTACCGCTCCCCGAACGGCTTCCCGATGCCCTTGAACCCCTCCGGCATCACTCCGACGACCTCACCCCGCCGCAGCAGCCGCTCCGCGTCCTCCGCACAGGCCAGCGTGTGCCCGGCCTTGCGGGCCAGCTCGTTCACCACCGGCAGCATGAAGACGAGATCGGCGGCGAGCAGCCGCAGATGCCTGCCCGCCGGATGGTTGTCGTGCACCGCGACCTGGAGCATCAGCCCGTCCAGCGGAAGCGTCCCCGAGTGGTTGGACACGATGAGCGCCCCGCCCTCGGACGGGATGTTCTCGATGCCCTTCACCTCGACCCGGAAGTACTTCTCGTACACCGGCCGGAGCATCGACATCAGGACCTGATCGGTCAGCTCCTCGTCGTAGCCGAACTCGTCGACGTCGTACTCACCGGTGACCCGCCGCCGCAGGAACGCGAGTCCGCCGGCGATCCGCCGGTCCCAGCCGCCGCGCCCGTCGGACTCCACGCCCGGCTGCCCGGCCCGCTGAGGCTCCTGGGGCTGCTTCGAGGCGTCCTGCTGCCCGGGCAGGGCGCTCACGGCCGCGGTCCCCACCGCGGAGGCCGCCGTGGGCCCCCGGCCACCGCCCCCCGAGGGCCGGCGCCGTGCGGGGCGCGCCGAACCGCCCGTCCGCGAACGGTCGTCGTCGAACGGAATGACCTTGGCATCCGCCATCGTCGATGCGCTCCTCTACCTGGCGCTGGGGGCCGGCTCGGTGTCGCCGGCCCCGGTGATCCCCGCGGCGTCGCCGCCCGCCGCGGCGAACGGCATCGCGGCCAGTCGGTCGACGGCCCTGCCCACCGCCTCGGGCGGCAGCAGTCCGGGCCCCTGACTGCCGGCGAACTCCGCGAACGTCTCCGCGGTACTGAACCGGGGGTGGAAGCCGAGAGTCTCGCGCATCTGCACGGTGGAGACCACCCGGCCGTGGGTGAGCAGCCGGATCTGCTCCGGCGAGAAGTCCGTCATGCCGACCGTACGCAGCGCCTGGCCGACCCAGGTGACCGCGGGCAGCAGCAACGGCATCGTCGGCCGCCCCAGCCGCCGCGAGCACTGCGAGAGCAGCAGCACCCCGTCCCCGGCGATGTTGAACGTGCCGCTGTTCAGCGTCCCGCGCCGCGGCTCGCCGGACGCGACGCCCAGGACGTCGACGACATCGTCCTCGTGCACGAACTGAAGCCTCGGGTCGTATCCGAACACCGTCGGCAGCACGGGCAGCGACAGATAGTCGGCCAGCGGCGAATCGGCCTGCGGTCCGAGGATGTTCGCGAACCTGAGCACGCACACGGCCACATCCGGCCTGCGGCGCGCGAAGCCCCGTACGTACCCCTCGACCTCCACCGTGTCCTTGGCGAAGCCCCCGCTGGGCAGGGACTTGGGCGGGGTGGTCTCGGTGAAGACCGCCGGGTCGCGGGGTGCCGAGCCGTACACGTTCGTACTGGACTTGACCACCAGCCGCCGCACACCGGCCGCCTTCTGGCAGGCGCCCAGCAGCTGCATGGTGCCGATGACGTTGGTCTCCTTGACCGTCGTCCGGCCGCCCGTGCCGACCGCCTTGGCCGAGACGTCCAGATGCACCACCGTGTCGACGGAGTGCTCGGCGAGGACTCTCGCGATCGCGGGCTGGCGGATGTCCGCCGTCACGAAAACGGCGTCGCCCAGCCCGTGTCCGGGCGCGACCGCGTCGACGGCGATCACCCGGTCCACACCCGGATCACGCTGGATGCGCCGCACGAAGCGGCCGCCCAGCTGCCGGGCCGCTCCCGTGACCAGCACGACCTTCCCCAAGATCAGCGCCTTCCGTCGAAAGGTTTCCCCTGGCCGTCACCGTAGCGGGTGGATGTTGCCCTGTGACGACCGCGCGGCGGCCTTCCCACAAGTCTTTGGCCCGAATGCGGGCGGCCACCGCGGAGACCGCCGGTGCGACCGCCCCCGCAAACGCACCGCAGCCCTCCCGCCGGAACGGCGGGAGGGCTGCGGTTTCACGAACAGCGTTCGCTTACTTCTTGTTGCGACGCTGAACGCGCGTGCGCTTGAGCAGCTTGCGGTGCTTCTTCTTGGCCATCCGCTTGCGCCGCTTCTTGATAACAGAGCCCACGACTACCCTCGCTCACTTCTTCTTCACTGGTGCGGGGCGTCTGGGCCCACACGACCTACGTCGGCCTAGCCTACCCGCCAGCGCGTGAGGGGCGTAATCCGAGGTGAACCTCAGGCGGACTCCACCCCCACAAAGGACTCGCGGAGATACTCGTGAACCGCTTGCTCCGGAACCCGGAAGGACCTGCCCACCCGGATCGCCGGCAGATGACCGCTGTGCACCAAGCGGTACACGGTCATCTTCGACACTCTCATGACCGAGGCGACTTCCGCCACGGTCAGAAACTTGACCTCGTTGAGAGGCCTCTCGCTGCCAGCAGCCATGACCCACCTGTACCTTCCGCACGAGACGCCCACCGGCTTCCCCTCCGGTGACTCTTCGTCGTTGTGCGCTCACTCCCCAGATTAGGGGCGGGTGATGCGAGTGGGGAAGAGGTGAGACGATCGGCCGCCTACCGTGACAGAAACGCCCGATTGAGTACATAGCGCGTCAGCGGCCGGTAGTACGCGGACGGCACCCCGTCGTCGAGCGGCACGGTGACAGCCACCCGCCCCTCAGCCTCTCCGACGAACAGCGCGGGGTCGTCCGTATCGGCGAGACCGATCGCCTCAATACCCAGCTGACCTGCCCCGCAGACCCAGCCGTGGTCCCCGACGACCAGTTCCGGCAGCCGCCCCCGACCCTCCGCCGCCGCTTCCAGGACGACCCTGACCGGCAACGGGGAATGGGTATGTGCGCCGGTGTCACCACCGCGCGACCGCACGCCGGGTTCGCGCACCATCGCGACTCCCCGTACGTAGTCGAGGCTGCACGTGCGTACGCCGAACCTGGTCGTTATGTCGATACATCGCCCCTGCGCGGGGGTGAGTACGGAGCACCCCGCCGCCGACATGGCGTCTGCCAGCGCTGCGTAGAACCCGAGCAGCCGGTGCGGATGACCGGTCCCGAACAGCACCGGCGCCTGCCGGACCGCGGCATGCGCGAGCCGCTCGGCAAAAGCGTCCAGACCCGCCAGGGTCCGCTCCGGATCGATCACATCCGGTCCCGAGACATGAGCGGGATCGTCCGAGACCCCGCACCTGTCGGCCATCAGCCGGAGCAGATCCTGCTCCGCCCAGCCCCGCCCGGGGTCGAGACCGAGCGTCACCCGCGGATCCCGGGCCGCGAAGAGCCGATAGCTCCGCAGACTCACCTCCCGCGAGGTGGCCACGGGCCCGGCCAGCCGGGCCGCCAGCAGATGCGCACGCAGCGCTCCGGTGCTCAACACCCCACGATGCTCCCCCAATCACCCGGACGGAGGGCCGGAAGCCCGGCTACGCCCCACAGTTGGCGTAACCATTACGCGCCACCGCACGGAAACGGCCGCATCGCGACCGCCCCCGCCCGGCTCAGGCCAGCAGCCCCCGCAGGGGGAACGCCGCCCGCCGCGTCGCCCGCACCGCCTGGTCCAGCCGGTCCGCGGGGTCGTACCCCTCCTCCCACGACTTCCAGGAAGGCGTACGGCCGTCCGTCATCCGGGCCGGCCCCAACTGCCGCGTCCGCGCGTAGACCTCGTCCCGCCACGACGACGGGATCACCGACTCCGGATCCACCGGCGCGTGCGCGGCGATCCCCACCAGATGCGTCCAGGACCGCGGCACCACATCGACCACCGCGTAGCCGCCCCCGCCGAGCGCCACCCAGCGACCGCCCTCCACGTGCTCGTGGACGAGGTCGTGACAGGCCGACATCACCGCGCGCTGCGCGTCCAGCGACACCGCGAGATGGGCGAGCGGGTCCTCGAAATGCGTATCGGCCCCGTGCTGGCTCACCAGCACCTGCGGCCGGAAGTCCGCCAGCAGCTCCGGCACCACCGCATGGAACGCCCGCAGCCACCCCGCGTCCCCCGTACCGGCCGGCAGCGCCACATTCACCGCGCTGCCCTCACCCGCCCCGGAGCCGGTCTCCTCGGGCCAGCCGGTCTGCGGGAAGAGCGTCCGCGGGTGCTCGTGCAGCGAGATGGTCAGGACCCGCGGGTCCTCCCAGAAGGCCGCCTGCACCCCGTCCCCGTGGTGCACATCCACATCGACGTACGCGACCCGTTCGGCACCCAGCTCCAGCATCCGCGCGATGGCGAGCGCCGGGTCGTTGTAGACGCAGAACCCCGCCGCGCCGCCCGGCATGGCATGGTGCAGCCCGCCCGTGAAATTCACGGCGTGCGCGGTGTCCCCGCGCCACACCGCCTCGGCCGCCGCCACCGACTGCCCGGCGATCAGCGCCGAGGCCTCGTGCATCCCGGTGAACGCCGGATCGTCCACGGTCCCGAGCCCGTACTTCTGGTCGGCGTGCCTCGGATCCGCCGAGGCGGCGCGGACCGCGGCCACATAGTCCTCGCGGTGCACCAGCCGCAGCGTGGAATCCCCGGCGGGCTTGGCCGACACCACGTCCACCGCGCCGTCGAGCCCGAACGCCCGGACCAGCCCCATGGTCAGGGCGAGCCTGACGGGGTCCATCGGATGACTTTCCCCGAAGTCGTATCCCGTTACTGCGTCATCCCACATCAACTGTGCGCGGCCGCTCATGCCCGCCACCGTATCGGGCGGGCTCCGTGCCGAACGACTTGGCGTACACCAGGGTCGCGAGCACCAGCACCATGGGTACGAGCATCGCCCCGCGGTAGCTCCAGGCGTCCCCGAGCGCCCCCACCAACGGCGATCCCACCAGGAATCCCACGTAGTTGAAGACGTTCAGCCGAGCGATGGCCGTATCGCTCGCCCCGGGGAACATCCGCCCGGCGGCGGCGAAGGTCTGCGGCACGATCACGCAGAGCCCGAGCCCGAGCATGGTGAATCCGAGCATCCCGATCCACGCCCCACCGGCCACCGCCACCACGGCGAACCCGGCGGCGGCCAGCACACTCCCGAACCGCACCACGGCCACGGCCCCGAACCGCCGCACCCCGAGGTCCCCCACGGCCCGCCCCAGCAGGGTCGTCACCATGTAGACGTTGTACGGCACGGTCGACAGCTGCTCCGAGCTCCCCAGCACGTCCTGCAGATACTTGGCGCTCCAGTTGGAGACCGTCGAGTCCCCGATGTACGCGAAGCTCATCACCAGACAGAGCGGCATCAGCAGCTTGAAGGAGACCGAGGCCGCCCCCTTGCCCTGCGCCTCGCCGGTCTCCGAGTCCGGCTCCGCGCCCTCGGCGTACCACCGGCTCCCGATGAACGCGACGGGCAGCAGCACGACGACCGCCGGCAGATAGGAGACCAGCAGCGAGAGGTCCCAGTGCGCCCCGGCCCAGGCCATGGACGCCCCGGCGATCCCGCCCAGGCTGTACGCGGCGTGGAACCCGAGCATGATGGATCGCCCGTAGGCCCGCTGGAGGCTGACGCCCATCATGTTCATGGAGGCGTCGAGCGCCCCGACGGACAGCCCGAACACGCCCAGCGCCAGGGCCGCCTCCCACAGCGCGTTCCCGGCGCCGGCTCCGAGCAGCGCGAGCATCACGACGGGCTGCGCCCACCTGAGCACGACCCTGGGCCGCACCCGCACGACCACCTTCTCGGTGACCACGCTGCCGACTCCGGCCAGGATGGGCACCGCGGCCAGGAAGACGGGCAGCAGCCCGTCGGATATCCCGTACCGGTCCTGAATGGCGGGAATCCGCGTCACCAGCAGAGCGAAGGTGACTCCCTGCACGAAGAAACTCACCGCGAGGGAGGCCCTGCCGTGGCGCAAACGAGCATCTGTCATGGCCGCGAGCGTAAGGCCAGTTTCTACCCGTGGGTAGATGGATCAGGCCAGCAATTCCCGGAGTTGACTCATGTCGGAGAAATGCCCGGTGACCCCGGAGAGCCGGTCCGCCGGCATCATCGACGTAAACCCGTACACATCCATCCCGGCGGCCCTGGCCGCCTCCACTCCGAGCGGGCTGTCCTCGATGACGACGCAGCGCTCGGGAGGTACGCCCATGCGTTCGGCGGCGCGCAGGTACAGGTCGGGCGCCGGCTTTCCCCGCCCGACGTCCTCCGAGCTGAAGATCCACTCTTCCTCGAACCACTGGTCGAGCCCGGTCCTGCGATGCCCGACCCGGATCCGCTCGTGGCTGCCGGAGGATGCCACGCAGTACGGAATCCCGTCGGCCACGAGCTTCCCCAGTACGTCCTCGACCCCGGCCACCGGTTCCAGCTCCTGCTCGAACGCGGCGAAGATCCGCGAGTGGAGCGTCTCGTCGAAGTCCGCGGGCAGCTTCTCCCCGGTCCGTTCCTCGACGAGATCGTGCACCCGGTGCACGGCGGCCCCCATGTAGTCCCGAAGGCACTCCTGGTACGAGGTGGGGTGACCGAGCTCCGTGAGGTACTCGGCCAGGATGGTGTTGGAGATCGGCTCGCTGTCCACGAGCACACCGTCGTTGTCGAAGATGACCAGTTCGTAGCGCATGGTTCGAGCCTAGACGTTCGGAAACGCAGAAAAGCCCCGTGTCCACAAGGACACGGGGCTTTCCCGTAAAAGGAGTTCGGCGGCGTCCTACTCTCCCACAGGGTCCCCCCTGCAGTACCATCGGCGCTGAAAGGCTTAGCTTCCGGGTT
>NZ_JBCEWQ010000251.1:0-7243 GCF_038448545.1 Streptomyces sp. CLV115 | reverse complement strand
GACCCCGGCCCCCCCGGGCCTCCGTGTCCGGTCGTCCGGGTGCCGGTCTCAGCCCCTGCGCTGCATCAGCCAGCCGAAGTCGCCGAGGCCGCCCCGGGCCGTCAGTTCCGCCGCCTCGCCCGCCGAGGCGAGCGCCCGCACGTAGCCGGCCGGGTCGGCCGACGCCAGGGCCAGGGGCGGGCGTCCGCCGCCGACGCCGAGGCGGTGCAGCGCCTCGCGCTGGCTCAGCAGTTCGGGCGGCGGACCGGCGAAGGACCCGGCCGCGGCGCAGGCGTCCAGCGCCACGTGCGAGGTGAGGTCGCAGCTGCCGTCCGGCACCGGCCGGACCTCGCGGCCGGCCCGGAAGCCGGTCAGGGTGCCGAACGGGGGGCGGGCGTCGCGCACATGGGCGTAGTCCACCGCCACGGCCAGCCCCCCGGCCACCGTGGACACCGCCCGCGCCCAGGCCTCGTCGCGGGGGCGGCCGATCTCCGCGCGGCCGCCCGGACCGGCCGACGGCCACCAGCGGCGCAGCCACTCGGCGTCCGCCCCGGTCACCGGTTCGCCCAGCCGCTCGGTGCCGTCCTGCGCCCGGACCAGGACGTACCGGTCGACGCCGTCCGGATCGGTCTCGGCGACCTCGGTCGGGACGTTGTCCAGCCACTCGTTGGCGAACAGCAGACCGTACGTCCGCGGCGGCGGTTCGGCGCACCACTCGATCCGGGGATCCAGACCGGGCGGGCGGGCGGCCAGTTCCACGGCGTACGCCCGTACGGCAAGGCCGTCGCCGCCCGCCGCGGGCAGCGCCGCCAGCACCCCCGTCAACAGCTCGCCCCGGCCGGCGCCCACGTCCACCAGGTCGACCGAGCCGGTGCCCAGCTCGCGTGCCGTCCCGACCAGCAGCCGGGCGACGGCGGAGGCGAAGAGCGGGGACGCGTGGACGGAGGTACGGAAGTGGCCCGCCGGCCCCTCGGGGCTCCGGTAGAACCCCCCGTCCCCGTACAAAGCGGTCTCTGCCGCCGCCTGCCACCCACGCCACTCATCCGTCACCTGTCCAAGTCTCCACCTTGGGGAGTACGGTCCCCGGAGCCGGATCGGCCCTTCGGCTGACCCGGGCGCCCCCCGCCTGTCCCTACGCTGGGTCACGTGCAGCGCCTCTACGACTTCATCCGCAGACACCCGACGGGCGTCGACTGCTTCTGGGCCGTCGTCCTCCTCGGGCTCTCCGGCCTGTCCATGGTGGGTGGCCCGGCGAGCGGACTGGAGCGCGTCGCCGCCGTTCCGATCACCCTCGGCCTCTGTGTCGTCGTGGCGTTGCGCCGGCGTGCACCGGAGAAAATGCTGCTGCTCGCCATCGCGATGGGGGTGGCGCAGCTGGTGAGCGGGTTCGGGCCCGGCGTCATGAACTTCGCGATGCTGGTGATCGTCTTCACCGTGGCCACGGTCGGGGAGCGCTGGGCGTCCCGGCTCGCGCTGGTCTGCAGCCTGTGCGCGGCGGGCCTGTCCAAGCTGCGCTGGCAGTCGGAGCTGCCGCCCGCCTCCTGGCCCGAGCAGGTCTTCATCGTCGTCGTGCTGACCGTGCCGTTCGTGCTGGCCTGGGTGCTCGGCGACTCGATGCGGACCAGGCGCGCCTACTTCAGCCAGCTGGAGGAGCGCGCCGCCCGGCTGGAGCGGGAGCGCGAGGCGCAGTCGAAGGTCGCGGTCGCGGCCGAGCGGGCCCGGATCGCCCGCGAGCTCCACGATGTCGTCGCGCACAACGTGTCGGTGATGGTGGTGCAGGCCGACGGTGCGGCGTACGTCATGGACGCCGCACCCGACCAGGCCCGGCAGGCGCTGGAGACCATCTCCAGCACCGGCAGGCAGGCGCTCGCCGAGATGCGGCGGCTGCTCGGGGTGCTGCGTACGGGCGATGCGCAGGAGAGCGGGGAGTACGTCCCGCAGCCGGACGTGGACCAGATCGAGGACCTGATCGAGCAGGTCAGGCAGACCGGCCTGGCTGTCGACTTCAAGGTCGAGGGCACCCCGCGCCCGCTGCCCAGCGGGGTCGAGCTGACCGCGTACCGCATCGTGCAGGAGGCCCTGACCAACACCCGCAAGCACGGCGGTCCCGATGCGGGGGCCAGTGTGCGTCTGGTCTACTTCGACGACGGGCTCGGGCTGCTGGTCGAGGACGACGGCCGGGGCGCGGCGCACGAACTGTACGAGGACGGCGGCGCCGACGGCGCGGGCCACGGAATGATCGGGATGCGCGAGCGGGTCGGCATGGTCGGCGGCACGCTGGACGCCGGGCCGCGTCCCGGCGGCGGCTTCCGGATCAGCGCGCTGCTGCCGCTCAAGCCGGCCCACTAGGGCCCGACCTGGTTCTTCGGAATCGTCGCAGGACAGAACTTCGGATCTGGAGTACAGAACTCGGATCTGCGGGACAGACAGGAGACGGAACACCTCATGGCCATCCGCGTGATGCTCGTCGACGACCAGGTGCTGCTGCGCACCGGCTTCCGGATGGTGCTCGCCGCCCAGCCGGACATGGAGGTCGTGGCCGAGGCGGGCGACGGCGCGGAGGCGATCGAGAACCTTCGCTCCACCGCCGTCGATGTGGTGCTGATGGACGTACGGATGCCGAGGCTGGACGGTGTCGAGGCCACCCGGCGGATGTGCGCGGAGCCGGACGCGCCCAAGGTGCTCATCCTGACCACGTTCGACCTCGACGAGTACGCCTTCTCCGGGCTGAAGGCCGGGGCCAGCGGCTTCATGCTCAAGGACGTGCCGCCCGCCGAGCTGCTCGCCGCCATCCGCTCCGTGCACAGCGGGGATGCCGTCGTCGCCCCGTCCACCACCCGCCGGCTGCTCGACCGCTTCTCCCCGATGCTGCCGAGCGGCAACAGCGAACCGCAGCACAAGGACATCGCCCGGCTCACCGAGCGCGAGCGCGAGGTGATGCTGCTGGTGGCCCAGGGCCTGTCGAACGGCGAGATCGCGGCGCGCCTGGTGCTCTCCGAGGCGACCGTGAAGACGCACGTGGGCCGCATCCTCACCAAGCTGAGCCTGCGCGACCGGGTGCAGGTCGTGGTTCTCGCGTACGAGACGGGCATGGTCCGGGCCGGCGGTGGTTCGGTCTGACCCGGACCGTGTCCGGGGGCGGCCCGGCGGTGGTTCGGTCTGACCTGGACCGTGTCCGGGGGCGGGCCGGCGGCGGTTCGGTCTGACCCGGACCGTGTCCGGGGGCGGCCCGGCGGTTCAGCGCAGGATGCCTTCGAGGAAGTCGCTGCCGAGCCGTGCCACCGAGGTCAGGTCCAGCTGGTGCAGTACGTACCGGCCGCGCCGCCGGGTGGTGACCAGGCCCGCCTTCTTCAGCACCGCGAGGTGCCGGGAGACCTCGGGCGCCGTGATGCCGTGCGTGTCGGCGAGCTGGCCGGTGGTGTGCGGGGAACGGGCGAGGTGGCGGCAGAGCCGCATCCGCATCGGGTGGGCCAGCGCCTCCATGCGCAGCTGGAGCAGTTCCACGGAGGCGGGCGAGGGCAGCTCGGGCTGGTGCACCGGGTAGTGGATCACCGGGCGCCAGCCCGGCGCGTGCAGCAGGTTGAGGTGCGGCCAGCCGAAGGTGGACGGGATCAGGGTGAGCCCGGGGCCGACCGCGCTGGTCCGGCCCTCGCTCAGCTTGTCGGCGCTGATCCTGGTCCCGGCCTCGTCGACGGTCAGCGCCGTGGACACCGCGGCCATCGCCTCGCCGAGCCCCTTGCGCCGCAGCAGGTCGTTCTTGTGCCGAGCGTCGGCGGCCAGCTGGACCTGGACCCGGCACCAGGTGTCCGCGAAGAACGCCCGGTCGCAGTCCTCGAACAGGCGCCGCACCCAGGCCCGTACGGGGGCCGGGTCGGCCAGCAGCTGCTGGGCGAACTCCACCTGCCGGGGGCCGCGCGCCGCCGCCATCTCCAGGGTGCGGGCGCGCATGGTCGGATCGGTGAGCGGGGAGGGCGCGCCGAGCCCGTACAGGCTGGTGCAGGTGAATTCCAGGGCGGCGGCGACGAACCGCTCGTCGTCCAGCCGGTCGAGGATGTCGAGGTCCTCGGCGAGGTTGGCGCCCGTCCTGCCGTTGCCGCCACGGATCCCGGCGAACGGCATGAAGACGTCCGAGAACGTGTGGCGCCACAGGAAATCGGCCTCGTGCAGCCGGTCGGCGAGGTCCGGCTCCAGCGCGCTGGAGGTCGCCGTCGCCCAGCCGTGCAGGCCCGGGTGGTGTCCCGGCTCGGAGAGGGCATGCAGGGCCAGCCCCAGCTCGGCGAGGGGGGAGGTCTCGAAGACGATGCGGTCGGGACTCAGCCCGGCGATGTCGATGTGCACGCTCACCCCTCCATAGTGCGGGGTGCCCGGGAAAGGCCCGGCGCCATTTGACGGGGCTCGTCAATCGGCGGGCGGGGCCGGCCGGGACCGGCCCACGCTGAGGCCATGGACGCCATTCAGCAGCACATGATCGACAGCTACCGCGCGGCCCAGCGGGGCGAGCTGCCGCCACCACTGCCGGGCCGGCACGACTGGGGCGTGGTGCGCGAGGCCCGCGAACGGCGCCGCTTCGACGCGGTGATCGCCGGCCGCCCGGCGCACGGCCGCCGGTGGGCGGCGCTCCGCTCCCTGCTCGGGAGGATCGGGAAGACCGGGAAGATCAGTGGGTCCGGGGAGCTCGGAGAGCCGGGGAAGCCGGGGGAGTTCGGGAAGCCGGGGAAGTGCCGCCCGTCCGGCGCCTGAGTACGGCACCGGCCCGGGCGACAGCCCTCAGACCAGCCGCTCCATGAACTCCCGCACCGCGTCCCGTACGTCGTCGGCGGTCCACTGCAGCCCCTCACGTCCCACCGTCATCTCGGTGAACGATGTACCGGGCGGCCCGGCGGCCGCGGGGTACCACTTGCGGAAGAGCGAGACGCCCGTCTCCTCCGCCTGCCGCACCGCCGCCTCCGTGAGGACGTCCGCCCCGTACGGCAGCCACACCTGGAACTGGTGCGTGTGCGGCGGTTCCGGATGCACCCGGAACCAAGGGGCGCCGACCGCCGAGAAGCCCTCGGCCAGTGCACCGGCCACCACCTTGGCCTGTGCCACGTACGAAGGCAGCTGCGGCAGCTCCTGATCGAGGCCGATCAGCGCCGCGAGCGCCGCCGGGAACTGCTGGAAGAGCTGCCCGCCGTAACGGTGGCGCCAGGTGCGGGCCTCCTCGATCAGCGAGGCGGGACCGGCCAGCGCGGCGCCGGAGATGCCGCCGAGTGTCTTGTAGAACGACACGTACACGCTGTCCGCGAGCGCCGCGATCTCCGGCAGCTCCCGCCCGAAGTGGGGGGCGCACTCCCACAGCCGCGCGCCGTCGATGTGCACCACCGCATCGCGTTCCCGGGCGGCCGCCACCACGTCCTGGAGCTCCTCCCACGTCGGCAGGACGAAACCGGCGTCGCGCAACGGCAGCTCCAGCATCAGCGTGCCGAACGGCTCCTCGAAGTCACGGATCTCCTGCGCCGTGGGCAGCCGGGGCGCGGAGGTCGGGTGGACGGTACGCAGCCCGCTCACCGCCCCCAGCGCGCCGCGCTCGTGGACCTCGGGGTGGGCGAGCGGGTGCAGCGCCACCGTGGGGTTGCCGGTCCGCCCGGCCCAGCACCGCAGCGCGACCTGCTGCGCCATCGTCCCGGTCGGGAAGAACGCGGCGGCCTCCGTGCCCAGCAGGCCCGCGATCCGTTCCTCCAGCTCGGCGACGACGCCGTCGCCGTAGATGTCTGCGGGGCGGTCCAGATCGGTGACGGCCCCGGCCCCGGCCGCCAGCGCGGTCAGCCGCTCGCCGAGCGAGAGGTTCATGGGCGCCCGGACCAGGACCCGCTCGGCCCCGGCCCAGGCGTTGATCCGGCGCTGCCGCTCCGCGTCCTCCTGGTCCCCCTGGTCGTCCTGGTTCCCCTGCGCCTCCTGATGTCCCTGCTCGTCCTGGTTCCCCGGCGGTGCCTGATCCCTCGGCGATGCCTGATTCCTCGGTAGTGCCTGGTCTCCCGGTGACGCGGGCTGCGACTGCCCGTCCGTGTCCGTGGTGTCTGCCATGGGACGATCATCACGCAGCGTGCGGCCCGGACCCGCACGATTTTCGGGCGCTCACGGCCCGGGCCCGCGCGCCCCGCCCGGACTTTTCCCACAGGCTGTGGACAGCCGGGGGCCCGGACGAAACGCTGGCGTAGCATGCAGAGAAATCGTCCGGTACCCCCCGCGGACTGGAACGGAAGGCCACCGCCGCGTGAATGCAACAGCCCCCCATGACCCCCTCGAAGCGAGGGACCGCCCCGCCCGCCTCACGGTCGGCGTCGTGGGCGCGGGCCGTGTCGGCCCCGCTCTCGCCGCGTCGCTCCAGCTCGCCGGGCACCGGCCGGTCGCCGTCTCCGGCGTCTCCGACGCGTCCGTGCGCCGGGCCGCCGCACTGCTGCCCGACGTACCGCTGGTGCCGCCCGCCGAGGTCCTCGCGCGCGCCGAGCTGGTGCTGCTGACCGTCCCGGACGACGCCCTGCCCGGCCTGGTGGAGGGCCTCGCCGAGACCGGCGCGGTGCGGCCGGGACAGCTGCTCGTCCACACCTCGGGGCGGTACGGGACACGGGTCCTGGACCCGGCGCTGCGGGCGGGCGCGCTCCCGCTCGCGCTGCACCCCGCGATGACGTTCACCGGCACCTCCGTCGACGTCCAGCGGCTGGCCGGCTGCTCCTTCGGCGTGACCGCCCCCGAGGAGCTGCGGCTGGCCGCCGAGGCGCTGGTCATCGAGATGGGCGGCGAGCCCGAGTGGATCGCGGAGGAGTCCCGTCCGCTCTACCACGCGGCGCTCGCGCTCGGCGCGAACCACCTGGTCACCCTGGTCGCCCAGTCGATGGAGCTGCTGCGTACGGCCGGGGTCACCGCCCCCGACCGGATGCTCGGCCCCCTTCTCGGCGCCGCCCTCGACAACGCACTGCGCTCCGGCGACGCCGCGCTGACCGGCCCGGTGGCCCGCGGCGACGCGGGCACGGTCGCCGCGCACATCGGCGAGCTGCGCAGGCACGCGCCGCAGGCCGTGGCCGGATACGTCGCGATGGCCCGCGCCACCGCCGACCGCGCCCTCGCCCACGGCATGCTCAAGCCGGAGCTGGCCGAGGACCTGCTCGGGGTCCTGGCCGACGGCACCGGCCCGGGCACCGCGGACGGCACCGGATCACAGGAGCCCCGATGACCGACACGACCGGCACCCCCCGCCCGGGTACGTCCGACGCCGCCCCCGCCGCCC
>NZ_JBCEWQ010000250.1:0-7408 GCF_038448545.1 Streptomyces sp. CLV115 | reverse complement strand
TGGCAGGGGCGCGGAGGGTGGTGTGTCAGGGGCGCGGAGGGCTCCGGCGGAGTGGAGAGGGGTGTGTCAGCGGCGCGGAGAGGGGGTGTATCAGGGGCGCGAGGGGCTGTCAGGGGCGTTCGAGGATCGCCGTGACGCCCTGGCCGCCCGCCGCGCAGATCGAGATCAGGCCCCGGGACGGTCCCTCGCGCTCCGCCAGGAGCTTGGCCAGGGTGGCGACGATCCGGGCGCCGGTCGCGGCGAACGGGTGGCCGGTGGCTAGCGAGGATCCGGCGACGTTGAGCCGGTCCCGGTCGACCGGGGCCAGGCCCTGCTTCTCCCAGGCCGCGAGGGTGGCCAGCACCTGGGAGGCGAAGGCCTCGTGGATCTCGAACAGGTCGAAGTCCTCGATGGTGAGCCCGGCGCGCTCCAGCATGCGCGGTACGGCGTGCGCCGGGGCCATCAGGAGCCCGTCGTCGCCGCTCACGTGGTCCACAGCCGCCGTCTCGTACATGGACAGGTAGGCGAGCGGCTCCAGGCCGTGCGCGCGGGCCCACTCCTCGCTCGCCAGCAGTACGGTCGCGGCGCCGTCGGTGAGCGGGGTGGAGTTGCCCGCGGTCATCGTCGCGCCGGGGTGGTCGGTGCCGAACACCGGCTTCAGCGTGGCGAGTTTCGCCGCGGTGGAGCCGGGGCGGAGGTTCTGGTCACGGGTCAGCCCCCGGTACGGGACCACGAGGTCGTCCAGGAAGCCGCGCTCGTACGCGGCCGCGAGCCGCTGGTGGCTGGTGGCGGCGAGAAGGTCCTGGTCCTCACGGGTGATGCCCCACCGGCGGGCGGTGACCGCCGCGTGCTCGCCCATCGAGAGGCCGGTGCGGGGTTCCGCGTTGCGCGGCATGTCCGGGACGAGGTGCCGGGGACGTACGCCGGCGAGCGCCTTGATCCTGGCCCCCGCCGACTTCGCCCGCCGGGCGTCGAGCAGCAGCCTGCGCAGCTCGTCGTTGACGCCGAGGGGCGCGTCGCTGGTGGTGTCGGTGCCGCCCGCGATCGCCGAGTCGACGGCCCCGAGCATGATCTTGTCCGCCGCGGCGACGACCGCCTGGAGGCCGGTGCCGCACGCCTGCTGGATGTCGTACGCGGGGGTGCGCGGGTCGAGCGCCGAACCGAGCACGGTCTCCCGGGCCAGGTTGAAGTCACGGCTGTGCTTGAGCACGGCGCCCGCGACGAACTCGCCGACCAGCTCGCCCCGAAGCCCGAACCTCTCGACCAGACCGTCCAGCGCGGCCGTGAGCAGTTGCTGGTTGGAGGAGTGCGCGTACGGACCGTCGGAGCGCGCGAACGGAACGCAGCTGCCGCCGATGACCGCGACCCTGCGGGGCTGCGGGAGTTCGAGGGGGATCATCTCGACCAGCTCCTGACTCTTGAGTAACCTTACTCCGGAGTAAATCTACGACCGAGCAGGGAGTCTGGACAATGGCCGACCGCTATCTGCACTTCACCGGCACAGCACCCGGCCGATTTCTCACCCGGAGGCTCGGACTCCCGCAGCCCGCCCCGCTGCGCCGCTGGTCACCACGGACCCCGACGCTGGACGGCCCGCTGCTGCACCTCACCGCCGGGGAATCCGCGGCCACCGGAGAGCTCGGCGCGCTCCTCGCCGCCACCGGCCTCGAAGTCACCGCGCGCACCGAACGCCCCGCCGGGATCGTGCTGGACGCGACGGCCGTCGACACCCCCGGCAAGCTGGCCGGGGTCCACGCGGCGCTGCACCCGGTGATCCGTTCCCTCGCCCCGGGCGGGCGCGTCGTGGTGCTGGGGGTGCGGCCGTCGGCCGACGACCACCATCGGGCCGCCGCCCAGCAGGCGCTGGAGGGGTTCGTACGCTCGCTGGGCAAGGAGATCGGCAGGGGCGCCACCGTACAACTGCTCCGCATCGCCCCGGAAGCCGTCGGCGCGGCCGAATCCACCCTGCGTTTCCTGCTCTCGCCCCGCTCCGCGTACATCAGCGGCCAGGTGATCGAGCTGACCGCCGCCGTCCCCGCCCCGGTCGCCGACTGGACCGCCCCGCTCGCCGGGCGCACCGCCCTGGTCACCGGCGCGGCGCGCGGCATCGGCGCCTCGGTCGCCTCGGTGCTGGCCCGCGACGGCGCCCGGGTCGTCTGCCTGGACGTCCCGCGGACCGGAGACGAACTGGCCCGGACCGCCGAGGCGCTCGGCGCCACCGCGCTGCCGCTGGACATCACCGCGGACGACGCCGCGGAACGGATCGCCGCCGCGGCCCCCGGCGGCCTCGACGTCCTCGTCCACAACGCGGGCATCACCCGCGATCGCCGCCTCGCCAACATGCCGGCCGAACGCTGGGCCACGGTCGTCGACGTGAACCTCGACAGCGTGCTGCGCACCACCGACGCCCTGCTCAAGGCGGGCACCGTCAACCGCGGCGGCCGGATCGTCGCCACCGCGTCCATCGCCGGCATCGCGGGCAACAACGGCCAGACGAACTACGCGGCGAGCAAGGCGGGCATCATCGGGCTGGTCCGCGCACTGGCCCCGCGCGCCGCCGCCGACCACGACGTCACGGTCAACGCGGTGGCCCCCGGCTTCATCGAGACGAAGATGACCGCGGCCGTCCCCCTGCTCATCCGGGAGGCGGGCCGCCGGATGAACTCCCTCGCCCAGGGCGGGCTCCCGGTCGACGTCGCCGAGACGACCGCCTGGTTCGCCCAGCCCGCCTCGACGGCCGTCAACGGCCAGGTCGTGCGGGTCTGCGGCCAGAGCCTGCTGGGGGCGTGACGTGCCGAGCCTGAACGCGGCACTCGTACGGGGCGCCGTCACCTCCCCGTTCAAGCGGGCCGGCCGTCCCGGCGCCGCCCTGCCCGCCGACCGGGCCGTGCGTCCGGCCGCGCCGATCGCGGCCGGGCCGCTCGCCTCGTACCGCCGGATCTGCGGTTTCACCGAACCGGACACCCTGCCGCTCACCTATCCGCACGTGCTGGGATTTCCGCTCGCCATGCGGCTGATGACCGCCCGGAGGTTCCCGCTCCCGGTCGTCGGCCTCGTCCACACCTGGATCGAGATCACCCGGCACCGGACGCCGCGCCCCACGGACCGGCCCGAACTCACGGTGTACGCCGAGGGCCTGGCACCGCACCGGCGGGGCACCGAGGTCACGATGGTCACCGAGGCGCGGCTGGCGGGTGAGCTGGTCTGGGAGTCCCGCAGCGGCTATCTGTCCCGGCACGCGACGCACCCCGGCCCCGGCCCGGCAGACACCGGACCCGGCACCAGCCCGGCAGGCACCGGTCCCGGCCCGGCAGGCACCGGACCCGACTGCGGGCCGGCAGGCACCGGCCCCGGACCCTCGCCGACGGACACCGCTCCCGCCCCGACGCACACCACCCCGGCCCCGGAACTGCCCGCAGTCGCCGAGTGGCGGCTGCCCGGCGATCTGGGACGGCGGTACGGCGCCGCCTCGGGCGACCGGAACCCCATCCACCTGTATCCGCTCACCGCCCGGCTCTTCGGCTTTCCCCGGGCCATCGCCCACGGCATGTGGACCGTCGCCCGCTGCCTGGCCGAGACACCGGACCCCGACGAAGTCCACGCCGTACGGGCCGACTTCAGGGCCCCCGTCCTGCTGCCCGCCACCGTCACCTACGCGGCGGACGCCACCGGCTTCCAGCTGCGCTCCGCCGGCCGCCTCCACCTCACCGGCCGGATCCTCCGCGCGCCGGACCCGGCGGCTGCCAGGGACGGCCGTTCATGAGGTTCTCCAGCCCCGCCCAGGAGAAGTTCATCAGGGTGGCCGCGGCCTCCTTCGCCGAGACGCCCGGGGTCTCGTTCGCCCACCCGGCGAGCGACTCCGCGGCCCCCACGAGCGCCTGCGCGAGCCCCGACACATCGCGGTCGGGGAGCGCCGGGTCGTGGTGCGCCTCGCGCGCCGCGGCGCCGATCAGCTCCGTCACGAAAGCAACGATCTCGTCCCGCATCGCCGTCACCTCGTCGGCGAACGGCTCCCCGTGCGTGCGCGCCTGGCGGTGCAGCACCGCCCAGCCGTCCGGGTGCTCCGCCGTGTGCGTGAAGAACGCCCGCAGCCCGGACCACAGTTGCCGGTCGGCCGGCAACCCCGGCTCCGCCCCCGCCCGCACCGCTTCGACCAGCGCTTTCGCCTCCCGCCTGATGCAGGCGGTGAAGAGCTCTTCCTTGGAGTTGAGATACAGATAGACCAGCGGCTTGGACACCCCCGCCAGCTCGGCGATCTCGTCCATCGAGGCGGCCCGGTAGCCACGCTGCCCGAAGGTCTGCACGGCGGCGTCCATCATCTGCTGCTCGCGCACGGCCCGCGGCATCCGTTTGCTCTTCACAGCACCCACGTCGACTTCCTCCCACCCCCGTGTGCCACTCCCCGGCAAGGGTACGGCGCGGGAGCGCCCCCGGTCCTGCCGCGAGGCGGACCGGGGGCGCTCCTGGATGCCGTGTCTGTGCGTGGTTACGCTGCGACCGCCACCTTCTGCGGCTCGCTCGCGCGCACCTCGTCGCCGTCGACCGGGGAGGACGTGGCCGAGTTGTACGCGTCGTGGTCGAGGATCTTCTCGCGGGCCGCGACGATCACCGGGACCAGCGCCTGGCCCGCCACGTTGGTGGCCGTGCGCATCATGTCCAGGATCGGGTCGATCGCCATGAGCAGGCCGACGCCCTCCAGCGGGAGGCCGAGCGTCGACAGGGTGAGGGTCAGCATGACCGTCGCGCCGGTGAGACCGGCGGTGGCCGCCGAACCGATCACCGAGACGAACGCGATCAGGACGTAGTCACCGACACCCAGCTGGACGTCGAAGATCTGCGCGATGAAGATCGCCGCCAGCGCCGGGTAGATGGCGGCGCAGCCGTCCATCTTGGTGGTGGCGCCGAACGGGACGGAGAAGGAGGCGTACTCCTTCGGGACGCCGAGGCGCTCGGTGACCTTCTGGGTGACCGGCATGGTGCCGACCGAGGAGCGGGAGACGAAGGCCAGCTGGATCGCCGGCCAGGCGCCCTTGAAGAACTGCACCGGGCTGAGCTTGGCGACAGTGGCGAGCAGCAGCGGGTACACACCGAACAGCACCAGGGCGCAGCCGATGTAGACGTCGGCGGTGAAGGTCGCGTACTTGCCGATCAGGTCCCAGCCGTAGTCGGCGATCGCGTAGCCGATGAGGCCGACGGTGCCGATGGGGGCGAGGCGGATGACCCACCACAGGGCCTTCTGGAGAAGCTCCAGGACGGACTCGCTGAGGGTGAGGATCGGCTGGGCCTTCTCGCCGAGCTGGAGCGCGGCGATGCCGGCGACGGCGGCCATGAAGACGATCTGGAGCACGTTCAGCTCGGTGAACGGGGTGATCACGTTGTCCGGGATGATGCCGGTCAGGAAGTCGAGCCAGGAGCCCGCGTGCTCCGGCAGCTTGCCGTCCTTCGGCGTGAGGCCCGTTCCGGAGCCCGGGTTGGTGATCAGGCCGATCGTGAGGCCGATGGCGACCGCGATCAGCGAGGTGATCATGAACCAGAGCAGGGTGCGGGTGGCCAGCCGGGCGGCGTTGTTGACCTTGCGGAGGTTGGTGATCGACACCAGGATCGCGAAGAAGACGAGGGGCGCGACGGCCAGCTTCAGCAGCTGGACGAAGATGTGGCCGACCTTGTCGAGCGTGGTGTAGAGCCAGCCGATGTCATACGTACGCGTGATCCAGCCGAGTACGACACCGAGCACGAGGCCGGCGACTATCTGGGCCCAGAACGGGACCTTGGGTATACGGAAACCGGAGCCGGACGGACTGCCGGCAGCGGTGGACGCGGGGTTCGCGGACACGGACACACTCCAGATGTGACGCATCGGGGCGCACGGGGACGGCTGTGCGGGGGACGGGGGGTGCGGCGCCCGCGTCAGGGGCGGCGCCGCTGCATGGTGCCGGTTCAGACGTTGCGGCAACAGACCGCGGACATACAGCGGCAGAGATCGACATGCAGGCGCTCCACGAGCGGGACGCTCGCGGCGAATCGATGGCGCACTGCTGTCTTCATGTCGAACACGTTAACACTTGAACTTTGAGAACCTCAAAGGTCTTCTTTGACTCCGGCCGCCCGCCGCCACCGCCGTCACCGCGCCCCGGCCCCCTGCGGGAACGACAAAACCCCAGTACAGGAGCGAACGCTCCGGCGCTGGGGTTTCGAACGGAAACAGTGCGGGTGTGAGGAAGCTTACGCAGCCCCTACGGAACGCTCACGTCCCCGCCACCGCGGTCAGGGGGTGACGTGGTCCTCGCAGGTCCGGTTCGCCTCCAGGCGCTCCTTGGCGCGGTCGACCGTGGACACGATCTGCTCGGACATCTCGTCGCGCTGCTTGCGCAGCAGCACGTAGCTCAGCGGCGCGGACAGGACCAGGGCGAGCAGAATCACCCAGACGAGATTCGAGCCGTTCGTCCCGGAGGGCAGCAGGCCGAAGTGCACGGCCACGGCGGCGACGGCGAAGCAGCCGACGAAGATACTGAGGCGCATCGCGGTGTACCGAATTGTCGCGCTCGGCTTGGCAGCGGACACAGTTGGCCTCTCTCTCAACGTATGACGGTCCTTCGATCCTGCCCGACCAGTGAAGCATGCCCCGGAATCGATCAGTTCGCAGGGCTCCGCCAAAGGGGGCGCGGGCTCTCGGAGCCCAGGGGCCCGTCGCCGGATCAGGGCCGGACGGGCCCGAGCGACAGCAGCATGATGATGTCGTCGCGGTCGTCGCCTTCGGCCACCCGGATCGCGTCCGGCACCCGTCCGACCTCCTTGTATCCGCAGGAGGCGTAGAACCGGTCGACGCCGGTGCCGCCGCGGCAGCTGAGCCGGACGGCCTCGATCCCGTCCGTCCCCCGGGCCGCCCGCTCCGCGGCGTCCATCAGATCGCGCCCGTAGCCCTTGCCCTGGTGGCGGGGGTGGACCATCACCGTGTAGAGCCAGAGCCAGTGGCGCATCAGCCGGTGGGTGTTGAGGGCGAGGAAGACCGTGGCGGCGACGGCACCGTTCTCGTCGCGGCCGATCAGCAGGCGGGTGCGCCCCTCGGCCATGGCGTCCAGATGCTTGTCCAGCTCGGGCCGGATGTCGTCGGCCGTGACCGGCGGCACGAAGCCGACCGCGCCGCCCGCTTCGGAGACCTCGGTCCACAGCTCGGTGATGCCGTCCCGCAGCGTGCCGTCGACCTCGGGATCCAACTCGAATGTAAGTGCCATAGGCGCAGGCTAACCATTACCGATCCATGACCCCAAACCATGTCCAGAACGCGAGAAAGCCCCGGCCGGCCTTGAGTTCTAGTGGTCGTCGCAACACCCCAGCTCAGGGGATGCGATGGAGTTCGAGATTCGGAAGAACCGGGGGCCCGGCGGCGGGCGCAACATGGCCCGAGAGCGGGCCGCATACTTCCTGCTCA
>NZ_JBCEWQ010000249.1:0-7515 GCF_038448545.1 Streptomyces sp. CLV115 | reverse complement strand
GCCCCCCACCAGCCGGACCGCTACGGCAACGGCCCGCTGCTGCCGCCCATGCGCAGGGCGGTCGGCGCCTTCGACGACTACGGCGCGCCGTACGCAAAGGAGCCGTACGACGACGAGGACGGGTTCGACGAGGAGCGCGAGGCCCGGAGCGGGCGCCAGAACAGCGACTCGGTCCGGCACGCGTACTACCCCGGCCGCCGGATGAACCTCGGCGTCGTGCTGCTCCCGCTGCGCGTCTTCCTCGGCTTCATCTCCATCTACGCCGGCATGGGCAAGCTGTGCGACCCGGTCTACTTCGACGGCGGCGACCGCGGCTCCATGGTCAAGTGGCTGAACTCGCTGCACCCCTGGGCGATGGCCGAGCCGCTGCGCGACTTCGCGCTCTCCCATCCCGTCGGCGCCGGACTCACCGTCGCCTTCCTCCAGGTCGTCGTCGGCGTCCTCACCGTCCTCGGCCTCTGGCAGCGGGTCGCCGCCGCGTTCGGCGCGCTGCTGTCCGCCGCCCTGCTGGTCACCGTGAGCTGGCGCACCGTCGCCGCCTACGACGCGCCCGACATCATCTACCTCGCCGCCTGGAGCCCGCTGATCATCGCGGGCGCGCCGGTCTACTCCGTCGACGGACGGCTCGCCGGTGAGGCCTGGCGCAGGCTCGGCCCGCGCTCGGCGATCTGGGACCTGCGCCGCCGGGTGCTGCGCCGGGGCGCCGTGGTCGCCTCCGTCGTCGTCGGTCTCACCCTGCTGGTGGGCGCGGTGCTCGGTGGCGCGGTCCGGTCCTCCGGGGTGGTCACCGTGCCCGGCCCGAACACCGACCCGACCAACCAGCTCCCCGGCTCCCCGCTCCCGCGGGAGTCCCACAGCGGCCGGGCCTCGCACTCCCCGGAGGGGCAGCGCCCCGTGCCGTCCCGGAGCAGCGCCGCCACGACGCCGTCCACCGCGCCGTCCACGCCCGCCGCGGGCACCGTCCGCGAGTCCGGTCAGGCGGCCGGTGCCGGCCAGCCCAGCCAGACCCAGGGCACCGGTCGGGAGGTCCCGCAGCAGACGGCCCCGCAGCCGCCCCCGTCCAGCAGCTCCGGCCCGTCGTCGTCCGGTTCCACCGGTACGGGCGGCGGCTCCACCGGCGGCGGCTCGGACGGCGAGGGTACGTCCGGCGGCACGTCGGGCGGCGGACAGAACCCCATCGGCGGCCTGCTCGGCTGAGCCGCAGGCCCGTACAGGACGGCCCGCACAGGACGGAAGGGGCGGTCACCGGTATCCCGTACCGGTGACCGCCCCTTCCGGTTCGACGGACGGCCCTACTGCCCGAGCTCCTTGGCGGCCTCGGTGAGGTCCTTCGCCGTGTCGATGGCCCGCCAGTAGGCGCCGTGCGGGAGCGGGTACCCGGCCAGCCTGCGTTCGCGGGCCAGCCGGGGGAACGTCGTCCGCTCGTGGTCACCGAGGTCCGGCAGCAGTGTGGTGAATTCCGGGGAGAAGACGTACACGCCGGCGTTGATCAGATACGGCGACGGCGGCGACTCGATGAAGTCGGTGATGTGCCCGAACGCGTCGGTCTCCACGGCACCCCAGGGGATGCGGGGACGGGCCAGGGCCAGGGTGGCGGTCGCATCGCGTTCGGTGTGGAACGCGGCCATCTCGCGCAGTGAGAAGCGCGTCCAGATGTCGCCGTTGGTGGCGTACCAGGGCTGTTCGGGGTCGGGGAGCCGGGCGGCGGCGTACTTCAGCCCGCCACCGCGGCCCAGCGGCTCGGACTCCACGACGGTCGTCACGCGCAACGGCAGCACCGCCGAGTCCAGCCACTCCTGCAGCACCTCGGCGAGATGACCGCACGACACCACGGCGTCGGTCACGCCCTCGGCGGCCAGCCAGGAAAGCTGATGGCCGATGATCGGCGTCCCGGTGCCCGGGATCTCGACCATCGGCTTGGGGCGGTCGTCGGTGTACGGGCGCAGCCGCGACCCCTGGCCACCTGCCAGGACCACGGCCTGCGTCGGATACGTATGCATGCCAGGCACGATATGCGGTGCCCGGAGCGGTCGGTCAGCTGAACTGGGCGACGCCCGAGGCGAAGGAGGTGTCGCAGACGGGGCGCGAGAACCGGTGGGCGTGGGTGGGGCCGTACTTCTCGACGGCGGCGCGGCCCAGGGCCTTGGCGATCGACATGCAGTGCCGGGCGAGCGAGGGGCGGCCCTCGACGGAGCGCTGGAGGTCGGTGAGCGCGACCGTCGGGTCCTTCTCCCGGAGCTCCAGGAGCAGCCGGTCGCGGAGGGCGTCCTGCGGGGTGCGCGTCTTGGCGCGCTTGGAGATGTCGTGGGCCGACGCGGTCAGCACCTGCGGCTCGGAGCCGTGCGCGGCCCACGGCACGCTGGTGACGGCGAGGGTCCCGGAGAGGACCATCACGACGGGCAGGACGAAGGCGAGGGATCGGCCGATGCGGCGCGCGGTGTGGGTCACGCAGCGAGCGTAGCGGGCAGTGATGATATGGCGACAATTCGTCACTCTTGAGGGGGATGGTTCGAGGGTGTTTTTCGAATTCGGTGTTGACGAACGGAGCCGAAATGACCGGTGTGCCGGGGAATCCGGCGCCGTACGGGTCCAAACCCCCGGGCGTCCCGTGGCGCGCGAACGGCCCCGCACGAAGAACGTGCGGGGCCGCCGTGGTGCGGGTGTGCGGGGCGTCAGTCGGTGAGACGGGCACCCGTCGAGGTCGAGAAGACGTGCAGCTCGTCCGGGCGCGGCACGACGTGCAGCTTGGTGCCCTTCTCCGGGACGGCACGGCCGCCGACGCGGACGACCAGGTCCTTGTGCTCGCCACCGACCTCGGCCGCACCGTAGACGAAGCCGTCGGCGCCGAGCTCCTCGACGACGTTGACCGAGACGGCGAGGCCGGCCGGGGCGTCGGCGCTGTCCTTCGAGAGGGACTTCGCGGCGGCACCGCCGTGCTCGACGATGTCGAAGTGCTCGGGGCGGATGCCGACCGTGACGGTGGTGTCGCCCTTGTCCGCGGCGGCGGAGAGCGCCTCGCGGGAGACCGGGACGACGCTGTTGCCGAACTTCACGCCGCCGTCGGTGATCGGGACCTCGATCAGGTTCATGGCGGGGGAGCCGATGAACCCGGCCACGAAGAGGTTCGCCGGCTTGTCGTACATGTTGCGCGGCGAGTCGACCTGCTGGAGCAGACCGTCCTTGAGGACCGCGACCCGGTCGCCCATGGTGAGGGCCTCGACCTGGTCGTGCGTGACGTACACGGTCGTGATGCCCAGACGGCGCTGGAGCGAGGCGATCTGCGTACGGGTGGAGACACGGAGCTTGGCGTCGAGGTTCGACAGCGGCTCGTCCATGAGGAAGACCTGCGGCTCACGGACGATGGCACGGCCCATCGCGACACGCTGGCGCTGACCACCGGAGAGCGCCTTCGGCTTGCGGTCCAGGTACTCGGTGAGGTCCAGCATCTTGGCGGCCTCTTCGACCTTCGCCCGGATCTCGGTCTTGTTGACACCGGCGATCTTGAGCGCGAAGCCCATGTTGTCCGCGACGGTCATGTGCGGGTACAGCGCGTAGTTCTGGAACACCATGGCGATGTCCCGGTCCTTCGGGGGCAGGTGCGTGACGTCGCGGTCGCCGATGCGGATCGCGCCGCCGTTGACGTCCTCAAGACCCGCGAGCATGCGCAGGGAGGTCGACTTGCCACAACCGGAAGGACCGACGAGGACGAGGAACTCACCGTCCGCGATGTCGATCTCAAGCTGGTCCACGGCCGGCTTCGTGGAGCCGGGGTAGACGCGGGACGCCTTGTCGAACGTGACACTGGCCATGCTGGATCTTCTCCTCCACCGGCAGGAACGTGCCGGACGATCCGAGTGCGGGAGTGGTCTGGTCCACTTGGATGAACCTTCAGCGACGCTACCTGGCCATTTCGAATCTGTCAGTAGTTCGACGCCCGCGAAATTTCGGGACCGCGCGGGTGCGGCGTTGGTTACACTGCTCCGGCACGCCTCCTTAGCTCAGCTGGCCAGAGCAACGCACTTGTAATGCGTAGGTCGTCGGTTCGAATCCGACAGGGGGCTCCGCGAAGGCCCAGGACAGAGCGCATCTGACCTGGGCCTTTTGGTGTCCTGCGGCCGAACTCCATGAGTGTGAGCCGGATCACGGTTGAGGTTGACCTCGGGTCGGGGTGGAAGCTCGGCACATCGGCAGACCGCTACGGGCGCCGATCCGGGTACGGCGGATCCAAGGGAGCAACCACCATGTCCACCAACCTTTCCGGCCACGACCGGAACACGCTCGACGACGCTGCCAAGCGGGAGCGGCCGGGGCTTCGGAAGGCCCTGGAGGAGATCGTCGGTTCGGGCATCACCGGGATCACGCTGCGCGTGCACGACGAGCGGGGCGAGTGGGTCGGCAGTGCCGGGGTGAGCGAGCTGGGCGGGGCCGAGAAGCCGCCGGTGGACGGGCACGTCCGGATCGGCAGCAGCACCAAGACCTTCATCGCGGCCCTGGTGCTGCGGCTGGTGGCCGAGGGCGGGGTCGAGCTGGACGCCCCGGTGGCCGGATATCTGCCCGAGCTCGGGGTGGACGGGCGGATCACGGTGCGGATGCTGCTCCAGCACACCAGCGGGATCTTCAACTTCACCGGTGAGTACTACGAGGACGGGACGGTGGTCGCGGGGATCCCGGCCACCACCGCGGGCAAGGAGTGGGTGGACAACCGCTTCAGGACCTACCGGCCGGCGGAGCTGGCGCGGCTGGCGCTGTCCAGGCCGGCGCGGTTCGAGCCGGGCACGGGCTGGAGCTACTCCAACACCAACTACGTGCTGGCCAGGCTGCTGATCGAGCAGGTCACCGGCCGCTCGGTCACCGAGGAGATGCGGCGGCTGATCCTGGAGCCGCTCGGGCTGTCGGGCACCGCGGTGCCCACCACCGGGACGGAGATCGCGGAGCCGCACGCCCACGCCTACTACCGGTACGAGGACGCCGGTGAGGAGCGGACGGTCGACGTCACCAGGCTGAATCCCTCCTGGATCTCCAGCGGTGGCGACATGATCTCGACCTCCCGGGACCTGCACACATTCATCTCCGCGCTGGTGGGCGGCAAGCTGCTGCCGGACGGGCTGCTGGCCGAGATGTGCGCGCCGCGCCCGACGCCCATTCCGGGCATGGAGTACGGCCTGGGGGTGTTCGTGCAGGACACGGGCCGTGGTGGCACCGTCATCACCCACAACGGCGGCGCCGCGGGCCATGCGGCGCTGATGTACAGCACACCCGACGGGAGCCGGACCATGACCGGCACGCTGAACTACGTGGACGATGCCGCGCTGTCGCTTGCCGCGGCATTCCAGCGGGCTACGCAGCGGCTCGTGGACGAGGTGTTCTGCGACGGGCCGGCCGATCCGGCCCGGCCGGCGGGCTGAACACCGGTGCTCCGTAGGCCCGGAGAGGTGTTTCCTCACGGACTCGCAGCGGGCGGCACGCGCATCCGCGCCACGCCGGGCCGAAGCGCGAGGCAGGCTTGGCGGATGAACAATGGAGTCACGATCGGGCAGGCGGCGGCCTTCGTCGGCGTCACGGTGAAGACGGTGCGGCACTACCACAAGCTCGGCCTGGTCGAGGAGCCGGAGCGCGACAGCTCCGGCTATCGACGGTACGGCTCGGCCGAACTGTTGCGCCTGGTGCAGGCCCGCACGCTGGCCGGCGCCGGGGTCCCGCTGGCCGAGATCGGGCCGCTGCTCGATGCCGACGCCACGCGGTTCGCCGCCGCGCTCGTCGATGTCGAACGTCAACTCACCGAGAAGATAGAGGAGTTGGCTGCTCGGCGTGACATGCTGCACCGGCTCGGCGACGGCAACCGGGCGCTGCTGCCCGACCGCGCCGTGGCGCTGCTGGAGCGGATGTCCGGCCTCGGCTTCACCGCGGACGAGGTGGCGGCCGCCCGGGAGGGCCTGGTGCTCGCCCGGGCCCTGGTTCCCGAGGGCTTCGACGACCACCTCGGCCATGTCGAACAGGCTCTGCGGGATCCCCGGTTCGTCGCCCTGAGCAAGCGCGCCGCCGAATCCGCTGCCTGGGAGCCCGACGACCCCCGCATCGCCGAACTCGCCGCCGCCATGGTCGACCACTACCTCGCCGACCCCGCACAGCTCAGGATCGTGACCGGCCTGCAGGCCCGCACCGAGTCCGCCACCCGGTACGAGATGATCGCCCACCACGGCGAGGAAGGGGCGCCGTCCTCGGCCCGGCTGGTCGCGCTCGTCGAGGCCGGGCTCCGCGCCGCCGGTGTCCGTATCCCCGGACCGCGCCCCCGCTGAACTCAGTTGTCGTATCCGGATCGTTCGCGGAACTGTCCGAAGCGTTCGGTGACGATCGGCAGCCGGTCGGCGGCCAGGGCGTGCGCGGCGGCCCTGGGGGTGCTGTTCTCGGCCTCGGCGCGGGACAGCATCTGATCGACCAGGGCACGCATCGACCGGCGGGTGTACGCGAACGCCTCGTCGGCGTCGGCGCCGATGTCGCCGAACAGGGTCCACCACCACCAGGCGTTCGTACCGGAGTTGACGACGACGTCCGGCAGTACGGTGATGCCGCGGGCGGCCAGCAGTGTCTCCGCCTCCGGCACCACCGGCATGTTGGCGGCCTCGACGATCCAACGGGCGGTGATGCCCGCCTGGTTGGTGGCGTCCACGGCGTACGAGACGGCGGCCGGCACCAGTACCTCGGCGTCGGCGGTCAGCCAGGCGTCGGCCGGGAGCTCGTGGTCCTCGGCGCGCAGGGCGGCGCGGTCCACGGTGCCGTGGCCGTCGCGGGCGGCGAGCAGCGCCTCGACGTCCAGGCCGGCGGGGTTGGCGATGGTGCCCTTGATGTCGGCGACGGCGACGACGCGCAGCCCTGCGCGGGCCAGGAAACGGGCGGTGGCGCCGCCCATGGTGCCGAGGCCCTGCACAGCGACGCGGGTGTCCCGGTGGGCGGCGCCGGCCCGGTCCAGGGCGGTGAGCACCGATTCGGCGACGCCGCAGCCGCCCACCAGCTCGTCCAGGCCGATGCCGTCCACGTCGATGGCGAACGCGTCGGCGAGGCGCCGCCGGGCGGCCCCCTCGTCGTCCAGGAGCGGGTAGACCGCCTGTATGGACGAGACCAGGCCCGCCTCGGCGGCCGCCCGGTCGACCAGGTCCTGGGTGAGGCCGAGGTCCTCGCCGGTGGTCCAGAAGTGCTCGATGTAGGGGCGCACGGCGCGCAGGTAGCGGACGAGGACGCCGTAGGCGGCGGGGTCGCGCGGGTCGCAGTCGATGCCGCCCTTGGCGCCGCCCAGCGGGATGTAGCGGCCCCGCGGGTCGTAGTGCAGTGCCTCTTTCATCGTCATGCCGCGGGCCAGGCCGGTGACCTCCTCCAGCGTGCAGCCGGAGCGCATCCGCAGACCGCCGCTGGAGACGCCGCGCACCAGGCGGTCGATGACCAGGTGCCCCTGGCGCCCGGTCTCCTGGTCGGTCCAGGTGAGGGAGATCAGGGGAGGGGCGGTTGTGGAGGGGGCGGCGG
>NZ_JBCEWQ010000248.1:0-7719 GCF_038448545.1 Streptomyces sp. CLV115 | reverse complement strand
CCCCCGGACCCCCGCTCCTCAAACGCCGGAGGGGCTGGTCGGTACCCGTGAAGGGCTCGGAGGAATCCGTGAGGGGCTCGGAGGAATCCGCGTCGAAAGCCGGACGGGCGTGGTGCCACGGGGCGTCGCTCGTCGCGGCCTCCGGGCTCCGCTGTGCAGTACCGGCCTCGGGTCGGGGCCCTGTCCGGCTTCCGGTCCCGGTCCCCGGCCCGGGTCGCGCTCCGGCCTCCGGCTCGGTCCCGGTCGCCGGGTCGGGTCGCGCTCCGGCTTCCGGCTCGGTCCCGGCTTCAGCTCCGGTAGCCGTCCCGGGACGTGCTCCGGCCTCCGGCTCGGTCCCGGTCGCCGGCTGGGGCCCGCGCTCGGTCCCCGGCACGGTCCGCGCCCTGGTGCCGGCCTCAGACCTCGTCCCGGTCCCGGCCTCAGACCTCGTCCCGGTCCCGGCCTCAGACCCCGTCCCGGCCGCAGCCTCAGACCCCGTCCCGGTTCCCGTGCCCGGCTTCGCCTCGCCCCGCGCCCGCTGCTGGCTCGCCGAGCCTTCGCTCGCGCTGCGGGTACGTCGCGGGGTCGAGGAGCGGGGAGTCGTGGGCCCCGGGGTCGCAGGGCCGGTGTGCGGTTCCGGGCCTGCGCCCGTACCGACACCGCCGCCCGTATCGACGCCAGTGCCCGCACCCGCGCCAATGCCCGCGCCAGTGCCCGCGCCCGCGCCGGCGCCCGTGCCCGTGCCCGCTTCCGCAGCCGGTGCTGCCGTTCGCTGGGCGGCCGATCCTTCGCTCGCGCTGCGGGTGCGGCGCGCCGGGCGGTCGCCTGCTGCCCGGGGGGTGCGGGTCGGGCGGGACGGGGCAGGTGGGAGCTGGCCCTTCAAGGGGCCCCATTCGTTCGGGTCGGGGACGCCGGGCGGCAGCATCGTGCGTCGCTTCGGGCCGCCGTGTTCCGACTCGCCCGGCTCCTTCGCGCCGGGCCATGCCTTCGCGACGCGTGCCGCCAGCACGAAGTCCTTGCGCAGCGGGTGGCCCTCGAAGCCCTCGGGGAGCAGCAGCGGCACCAGGTGCGGGTGGCCCTCGAAGCCGATGCCGAACATCTCGTGCGTCTCGCGCTCGTGCCAGGCCGCGCCCGCGTAGACGTCGATGGCGGTCGGGAGTACCGCCGCCTCGTGCGGGACCGCCGTACGGACCAGGAGCCGGCGAACCCGGCCCTCGGCCGGCGCCGCGACGTGGGCGCAGACCCGGAAGCCGGTGCCGGGTTCGTCGACCGCGCTCAGCCAGTCGAAATACGTGCAGCCCAGCCGGTCGCGGGCCGTTTCGAGGGCTGCGATCCAGGAGGCGGCCGGTACGTCGACGGTCAGCAGGTCGTACGCGTACTCCGCCGTCGCGTCCTCACCGAAGAGCTCGGCGGCGGCGTCCGGCAGGCGATCGTAGGCGTGGGAGGCCTCGGGGGCCTCAGGGACGTCGGCGGCCTCAGTGGCCTCAGTGGCCTCAGGGACCTCGGGGACCTCGTCGGGGGTCGGAGTGGTGGTCATGCGTCGCCCTTCCCCGGGACCGGCGGGGCGGCCACCAGGCCGCTGCGGAGTGCGGTGGTGGAGGGGCGGGCGCCGCCCGTCGCGTACCGCTCGCCCAGTGACTCGCGGGCGATCTTCTCCTGGAGCTTGAGGATGCCCTGGAGGAGCGCTTCCGGCCGGGGCGGGCAGCCGGGTACGTAGACGTCGACCGGGATGATCTGGTCGACGCCCTTGGTCACGGAGTACGAGTCCCAGTACGGGCCGCCGCAGTTGGAGCAGGCGCCGAAGGAGATGACGTACTTGGGCTCGGGCATCTGCTCGTAGAGCCGCTTCACGGCCGGGGCCATCTTGTCGGTCACCGTGCCGGAAACGATCATGAGGTCGGCCTGGCGCGGGCCCGGTGCGAACGGGATCACGCCGAGCCGGATGAAGTCGTGCCGGGCCATGGAGGCGGCAATGAATTCGATGGCGCAGCAGGCGAGCCCGAAGTTGAAGACCCAGAGGCTGTAGCGGCGGCCCCAGTTCAGGACCACCTTCATCGGCTCCGGTGCCAGGCGCGACAGGACGCCGAGCCGCTTGGGCTCCGGCAGGAAGGTCGGCACGGGCTGGGATTCGGATCCCTCGTCGGCCTGTGGGCTGGTCACGTCCATTCGAGGACGCCCTTCTTCCATGCGTAGAGCAGTCCTACGGCCAGAAAACCGAGGAAGATGAACATTTCGACGAGCGTGGTCGCCCCGTATCCGGGTGCGGCGAATACCGTCGCCCACGGAAACAGGAAGATCGAGTCGACGGCGAAGATCACGTACAGGAAGGCATAGACGTAATAGCGGACCTGGGTATGAGCCCATCCTTCACCCACCGGGTCCACGCCGCACTCGTACGTGAGGAGTTTTTCCGGCGTCGGCACCACGGGGCGCAGCAGCCGGCCGGCCCCGAAGGCGACGGCGACGAACAGCACGCCGATCACGGCGAGCAGTCCGACCACTGAATAGGCGTGGAAGTAGTCCGCCGCGAGAACGGTCGATTCCGGCAGCTCCGTCACGTCCGCCCCTCGCTCCCTCGAATCCGTCCGGTGATCTGTACGCACGGGAGTCTAGGCCCTGTTAAAGAGAGGGTAAGCAGCCGCGTCGGACCAGGGGTGGGGTTATCCCCACTTCACCTCCCCCACGGGCCCCATGGCGTGCGCCGGTCCGGCCCGGCAGGCTGGGCCCATGACCATGAGCCCCACGGTGCCGGACAACGACCGGCCACCACCCGCCAGACTCATTCCCGACCCGTGGACCTGGAAGGAGATCGGCCATCTTCTGGCCAATCTCCCGCTGACCATCGTCTGGTTCGTTTACACGGTGTTCATGATCGGTGTCGGAGTGGCACTCGCGGTCACGGTGATCGGTCTGCCGCTGCTCGCCGTCGGGCTGCACGGGGCGCGGCTGATCGGCAGGACCGAGCGGGCCCGGGCGCGGGCGATGCTCGGGGTGTCGGTCGACGAGCCGAGCCCGATTGAACTTTCCCGGCGGGACAAGGGGTTCTTCGCCTGGCTGTGGTCGAGCCTCAAGGATCCGGTGGGCTGGCGGACGGTGCTGTACTCCTTCGTCCGGCTGCCCTGGGGCGTGCTCACCTTCGCGGTGACGCTCGTGAGCCTCCTCGTGCTGTGGCCGCTGCTGCCCCACATCACCCGGCTCCTCAGCAACGGGGACCGGGCGATGGTGCGCGCGCTGCTCTCGCCGTCCGACGAGCTGGAGCGCCGGATCGCCGAGCTGGAGTCGGACCGGGGGGTGGTGGTCGACACCGCCGCCGCCGACCTCCGCCGCATCGAACGCGACCTCCACGACGGCGCCCAGGCCCGCCTCGTCGCCCTCGCCATGGGCCTCGGCCTGGCCAAGGAGAAGCTCACCGACGACCCCGAAGCCGCCGCCCGCATGGTCGACGAGGCCCACGGCGAGGTCAAGGTCGCCCTCCAGGAACTCCGCGACCTCGCACGCGGCATCCACCCCGCCGTCCTCACCGACCGCGGACTCGACGCCGCACTCTCCGCCATCGCCTCCCGCTGCACCGTCCCCGTCACCGTCGGCGTGGACCTTCCGGGGCGCCCCGCGGAGGCCATCGAGGGGATCGCCTACTTCACGGTCTCCGAGCTGTTGCAGAACGTGAGCAAGCACAGCGCGGCGCGTTCGGCGTCCGTCGAGGTGTGGCGCTCCGGGGACCGCCTGCTGCTCCAGGTCACCGACGACGGCCGGGGCGGGGCCCGGATGGACGGCGGTACGGGAATGGCGGGACTGGCCGAGCGGCTGGGCGCCGTCGACGGGCTGTTCGTCCTCGACTCACCGGTCGGTGGTCCCACGACGGTCACGGCGGAACTTCCCTGGCGGGACCGTGAGCGGACGCACGCACAGGCTCATGAACAGAAGCATGCGCAGGAGCAGAAGCGTGCGCGGAAACGCGAACAGAGGCGTGAGCAGAAGCGGGAGCAGAGGCGTGCGCTGGCGCGCAAGGAAGTAGGGAAGTGAAGAAGTAGGGCGCGGAGCCCGGACCCACGGAGGTAGGGAAAACCCCCGGTCGAAGAGGGATACCCCCCTCATGGTGATCCGGTCCGCGAAACCGCACCCTTGTCATGACGGCCGGAACAGGCACCGAGCAGCCGGCCCGGCACCGAGCACCTGGCACCCGGCACTCGCAAACCACCGAAACGGACAGCATCCATGGCCACGGCATACGGACCGGACACTCGGGACCACCAGCGGTCCGGAGCCGGTTTCGGGGATCATCCCCCGGTGAAGCATTTCTTCCCCGCCGCGCTGCGCGCGCCCGTCGAGGGCCGGGCCTGGCGCGAGTTCGCCTATCTGCTGCTGGGCCTGCCGATCGCCCTGGTCCTGTTCAGCCTCTCGATCACCCTGGCGTCACTGGGCGCCGGCCTGCTGATCACCTTCCTCGGGGTGCCGATCCTGGCCGGCACGCTGGCCATGTGCCGGGGCTTCGGCGCGGTCGAGCGGGCCCGGGCGCGCGGACTGCTGAGGCTGGACGTGGCGGCCCCGGCGCCGGTGCGCGGCAAGACCGGCGGCCTGATGTCCTGGATGGGCGCGGCCCTCAAGAGCGGGGCGTCCTGGCGCCATCTGCTCTACAGCCTGCTGTACCTCCCGTGGGCGACCTTCGCCTTCAGCGTCGCGGTGACCTTCTGGGCGTGCGGGTGGACCGCGTTCACCTACCCGCTGTGGCGGTGGATCTTCCCGGCGTACGTGGGCAGCGACGGCATTCAGCTGTACAGCGACCAGAGCCACCAGGTCCACCTCAATTCCTCCGTCGAGATGGCTCTGACCAGCGCGGTCGGCCTGGTGTTCGTCCTGGTCACGCCGTGGATCATCCGCGGTCTGGTGAGCGTGGACCGGGTGCTGGTGGGCGGGCTGCTCGGGCCGTCCCGGCTGGCGACCCGCGTCTCGGAGCTGGAGTCGGACCGGGGGGTGGTGGTCGACACCGCCGCCGCCGACCTCCGCCGCATCGAACGCGACCTCCACGACGGCGCCCAGGCCCGCCTCGTCGCCCTCGCCATGGATCTGGGCCTGGCCAAGGAGAGGCTCACCGACGACCCCGAAGCCGCCGCCCGCATGGTCGACGAGGCCCACGGCGAGGTCAAGGTCGCCCTCCAGGAACTCCGCGACCTCGCACGCGGCATCCACCCCGCCGTCCTCACCGACCGCGGACTCGACGCCGCACTCTCCGCCATCGCCTCCCGCTGCACCGTCCCCGTCACCGTCGAGGTGGATCTGGCCTCCCGGCCGGCCCAGGCGATCGAGGGGATCGCCTACTTCACGGTCTCCGAGCTGTTGCAGAACGTGAGCAAGCACGCACGGGCGACCCGTGCCTCGGTCGACGTGTGGCGGGCGGCGGACCGGCTGATGCTCCAGGTCACCGACGACGGACGCGGCGGCGCCGATGTCGCGTCGGGCAGCGGGCTCGCCGGGCTGACCGAGCGGCTGGGCGCGGTGGACGGCGTGCTGGTCGTGGATTCCCCGCAGGGCGGTCCGACCCGGATCACGGCCGAGCTGCCGTGGCGCGGCTGAGGACGGCCGGAATCCACATAACCGAGAGAAGCCGGAATCCGCGTGGCGGGGAGAAGCCGGAATCCGGGTGGGGGGAAGAAGGGGAGGATGTCCGTTTCCGGACGGGTGCGGGCCGCGCGGCGACAACGGACGAGGTCCGGGTGACGGGCGGGCTTTGACCGTGAGATCCACCCGGGGGTGGGCGGGATTCCACCCATGAAGTCCACCCGGCGGCCGAGGACACCACGCCGCCGAAGCTGGGATGCTGGAGAGCGTAACGGGCGGGACCAGCGAACAGTGGGGGAAACGGCTTCATGGTGGAGGACAGGGTGCGAGTAGTCATCGCCGAGGATTCGGTGCTGCTCCGGGAAGGACTCACCCGGCTGCTGACCGATCTCGGGCATGACGTCGTCGCCGGAGTCGGTGACGCCGAGGCGCTGATCAAGACGGTGAGTGACCTGGCGGGGCAGGACGCGCTGCCCGATGTGGTGGTCGCCGATGTGCGGATGCCCCCGACCCACACCGACGAGGGTGTGCGGGCCGCCGTGCGGCTGCGGAAGGACTACCCCGGAATAGGGGTCCTGGTCCTTTCGCAGTACGTCGAGGAGCAGTACGCGACCGAGTTGCTGGCCGGGTCCAGCCGGGGCGTGGGGTACCTGCTGAAGGACCGGGTCGCCGAGGTCAGGGAGTTCGTGGACGCGGTGGTCCGGGTGGCTCAGGGCGGTACGGCGCTGGACCCGGAGGTGGTGGCCCAGCTGCTGGGCCGCAGCCGTAAGCAGGACGTCCTGGCCGGCCTGACGCCGCGCGAGCGCGAGGTGCTCGGCCTGATGGCGGAAGGCCGGACGAACTCTGCGGTGGCCAGACAGCTGGTGGTGAGCGACGGTGCTGTGGAGAAGCACGTCAGCAACATCTTCCTGAAGCTGGGGCTGTCACCCAGTGACGGGGATCACCGCCGGGTACTGGCCGTATTGACCTACCTGAACTCCTGACGAACTGACACCCTGTCAGACGTCCGATCGGGGTCGCCCCGGGAGCAGCTCACGGCTGTCGCGGCGACCAGGTCCGGGGGTGGGCGCACCCCCGGACCGGAGAGCACGACCTAGCACCAAAGGATGACCGCGCAGCGTCTTCATCGAACGGCTGGGGGGCTTGCAAAACATGACAAACCAGTATCAAATCGCGTCCCAAAATGGCGTCCACCATGTGATCGGTCCAGGGAAGGCGACCCTTACCGACGTAGGGTGGGCAGTGGGACCGTCGGCGGGCCGGCGGGACCAGAGCCGCCGCCCCGAGGGAGGTCCAGTTCAGTGACCAGCCAGGTCAGTAGCCCAGCCGAACAGGCCGATGAGGCCAGCGAGGCGCTCGTCGGGGGACAGCGTGCCCCCCGCTCCGATCATGCGGGCGCCGGCGAGAAGGAGATCCGTCGTCTGGATCGGGTGATCATCCGTTTCGCGGGTGATTCCGGGGACGGTATGCAGCTCACCGGTGACCGTTTCACTTCGGAGACCGCGTCGTTCGGGAACGATCTGTCCACGCTGCCGAACTTTCCGGCCGAGATCCGTGCCCCCGCAGGGACCCTGCCGGGGGTTTCTTCGTTCCAGCTGCATTTCGCGGACCATGACATCCTCACGCCGGGTGACGCGCCGGACGTGCTCGTCGCGATGAACCCGGCCGCGCTGAAGGCGAACATCGGTGATGTGCCGCGTGGCGCGGAAATCATCGTGAACACCGATGAGTTCACCAAGCGGCCGATGGCGAAGGTCGGCTACGCGGACAGTCCGCTGGAGGACGGGTCGCTGGAGGCGTACAGCGTGCACCGGGTGCCGCTGACGACGCTGACGATCGAGGCGCTGAAGGAGTTCGGGCTCTCGCGGAAGGAGGCCGAGCGGTCGAAGAACATGTTCGCGCTGGGTCTGCTCTCGTGGATGTATCACCGGCCGACCGAGGGGACCGAGGCGTTCCTGCGGGCGAAGTTCGCGAAGAAGCCGCAGATCGCGGAGGCGAACGTGGCGGCGTTCCGGGCGGGGTGGAACTTCGGGGAGACGACGGAGGACTTCGCCGTGTCCTACGAGGTGGCACCGGCCTCGCAGGCGTTCCCGGCGGGTACGTACCGCAACATCTCGGGGAACCTGGCACTGTCCTACGGGCTGGTCGCCGCGTCCCGGCAGGCGGACCTGCCGCTGTATCTGG
>NZ_JBCEWQ010000247.1:0-7738 GCF_038448545.1 Streptomyces sp. CLV115 | reverse complement strand
GGGTGGCCGTCCGGGGGCGGGGAGTTGTTACGGGGCGGCCGGCCGCGCCCGGCTGGTTGTACGTGACGGTGCGGGTGACGATGCGGCCGTCGGCGAGGCGTACGCGGCTGCGGTGGAGGTAGCCGTGGGCTTCCAGCTCGCGCAGGGCGGCGGCGATGCGGGTCTCGCTCTCGGGGAAGCGCTCGGCGAGGCGCTTGATACCGATCCTGGCTCCGGCGGGGAGCGACTGGATGTGGGCGGCGAGCCCGATCGCGGCGAGGGAGAGTCCGCGGTGCTGGGTGAGGTGGTTGCCGATGACGGTGAAGCCCGCGGCATGCCGGAAGTTGATGTGGATGACGCCGGATGACGGCGTGGCGTCTCCGGGTACGGGGGACGGGCCGTGCGAGGGCACGGTAATCTGCGGGGTACCCATCGGGAAGCTCCTACTTCCTCGGTGGTCAGGCCCCCGGTTGAGACTGTGAATCTCGTCGGGGGCCGTCGCATGTCTGGAGTTGTCGCGGCGAGCATATGCCAGCCAACCCGTATGAAATCCAGCTCAGTTGCCCCATGTCACCCGCGTGAGTGACGGCGACGGGACCGGGGTCGGGTTTGGGTGGGGAGGGTCATTTCCCCGAGTTCTTTAAAGCCTTATGCGTCGTGGAACGCGGGGACGTGGCTCACCGGGTCGTGGGTTTCCGCGACCCGGTGGAACGGCCGTGGTGCGAGGTCGAGTTCGGCCCAGACGGTCTTGCGCGGGACGGGGCCGACGGCGGTGCCCCAGCGGTCGGCGAGCGCCTCGACGATGAGGAGTCCGCGCCCGTTCTCCTCGTGCCGGCCGGGGGCGGACGCGAGGGGCAGCCGCTCGGCCCGGGTGTCGGTCACCTCGATCCGCAGGAGCTCGCCGTGGTGGACGGTGATGCCGAGCCGGAAGTCCCGGCCCGGTACGCGGCCGTGGAGGGCGGCGTTGGCCGCGAGCTCGGCGACGACCTGCGCGGCCCGGTCGCAGGCGATGCCCCAGTCACTCAGATGCGCCGTGGTCAGGAGTCGGGCGAGTCTGGCGCCTCGGCGGGTGGGGGAGAGCAACACGGTGAACTGCCTGACGGGAGCGGAATGTTCGGTTCGGGTGATGTGTTGGTTCACGCCGCTCAGCGTGGCCCTGGCTGCGTACCGTGAACAGCGACGAGCCGCTTGCGTACGGCGATTGTCCAGGGCTTGTCCAGTGCTGTCCCGGCTGTCCGGAGTGACGTGCCGGGGACATCGGGGGTTGGGCCGAGAACGGCGGACGCATCGGAAGTGGGCACGGATGAGCGTGGATGAGACCGGTACGGAACACGGCGATGTCGGGGCGGACGAGCCGGGCTGGGACGTCGATCCCGATGACGAGTCGGGGGCGGCCGTGGTCGCGGCGGTGGGCCGCCAGCTCAAGGCGTGGCGGGAGGCGGCGGGGCTGCGGGCCGGGGAGTTCGGGGCCGCGATCGGGTACGGGGAGGACCAGATCTACAAGGTGGAGGGCGGCCGCCGCATCCCTCGGCCGGAACTCCTGGACAGGGCGGACAGCGTGCTCGGGGCGGGTGGAAAGCTCGCGGCGATGAAGCAGGACGTGGCCGAGGTCCGCTACCCGAAGAAGGTGAGGGACCTGGCGGGGGTGGAGGCGAAAGCGGTCGAGATCGCGGCCTACGTGGGACACGGCCTGCACGGGCTGTTGCAGACTCCGGGGCACGCGCGGGCACTGTTCGAGGCCCGACAGCCCCCGTACTCGCAGGACGAGGTGGAGCGGATGGTGGCCGGGCGCATGGCACGGCAGTCGATCTTCGAGCGATCGCCCGCCCCTGCTCTGAGTTTCGTCCAGGAGGAGTCGTCGCTCTGGCGGCCCATCGGGGGCACAATGCAGTGGCGGCGACAACTGGAACGTCTGTTGGAGATCGGGCAGTTGCGCAATGTCACCCTTCAGGTGATGCCTACGCGTCGTGAGGCGCATCCCGGCATGGATGGGGACATCAGTGTGTTGAAGTTCAAGGACGGTTCGGCGGTTGGGTGTTCGCACGGGGCGTTCAACGGGCGTCGGGTGACCGACCCGAAGCAGCTCCGTATCCTCGAACTTCGGTACGGCACCATCCGGGCCGAGGCTCTCACTCCCCGAGAGACCCTGGCCCTCATCGAGCGAATGCTGGGAGAGACATGATCCGCAGGACTTCCGCGCAGGACGTTTCCGAGTCGGCCTGGTTCAAGAGCAGCTACAGCAGCAACGGCAACGAAGGCGACTGCGTCGAAGTTGCCGCTTCCCCCGGCGCGGTGCACGTTCGGGACTCCAAGGACGTCCAGGGCCCCCGCCTCGCCTTCACCTCCGCCGCCTGGACCGGCTTCGTCCCCTACGCCGCCGGGCACTGATCCCGCTCGGCAGCCGGCCCGGGCGGGGCGGTCTCCGTCAGCCCTCGTCGTCGTCCTCGTCCTCCCCGTCGAAGCGGTCGAAGGCCGCCTCCGTGCGGGCGCGGAACATCGCGGTCCCGTGGTCGTCGCGGAGGATGATCTCGTCGTGCGCGTACCAGCGTGAGCCCGGCTGCTGGCTGATCGGGTACTCCGGGAGCGGCAGGAGCCGGAAGGTCCCGGTGATGTCCTCGGGCAGGCCGGTGTCGCCGTCGGAGGTCACCCAGCCCATCAGGTCCTCATCGGCGAACAGTGCCTCGGACAGGACGATCTCGACGAACGCGACGCTGACCCGGCCCAGCCACGCCGCCCAGTCGTCGGCGGTGGGCCGCACGAGGTCGGCGCGTACGACGACCGGAGGGTCGTCCTGGTCGAGGTCCGTGACGCGTATGCCCCAGTAGGCGCAGGACTGGTTCTCGACGCGGAAGACCAGTACGCCTCGGTCCGCGTCGAGGTAGATGTCCTGCGGGGCGAGCAGGGAATCCTGGTTGTCCGTCAAGTCAGGTCGGCGGCCCAGCAGTTGGTGGGCCTCGCGCAGTGCCGCGGGCAGTGGCAGGCCGAGCCGGGCCTGGGCCGCGTCGAGTTCGGCGGGGGTGCAGCCGTCGGATTCGGTGAGGGGGCTCCGGCTCCAGTCGCGGGCGAAGGCGCGGATGAAATGCCATGCCGCCTGTCTGTCGGGCCGTTCGCCGACGGCCGCGGTGAGCGCGTCGAGATCGAGCATGAGGTTCGAGGGCGGTGGTTCCGTGGTCATGCGGGTGACTGTAGGCGCCGCCACTGACAGGGCTCCGCGCCCCGCTTCCCGTATTTCGCCCACCCTCCGCCCCCGGTCTCGGCACACTGGGTGCATGAGCGATCACCCACAGGCGCCGCCGGATCACCTCGTCATCAATGTGCGGCACCGGGAAGACCCGGTGTCCCTGGTCACCGAGGCGGACGCGTTCGCCGCTTCCCGGACGTACGGGAACATCGTGGTCCGGGGGCCGCTCTTCGGCGTCGCCGAGCAGCGCCGTGGCGAGCGGCCGCGGTGGCGGCTGCTGACCGACATGGACACCGGCTTTCCGCAGGACGCCCGCGACGCGCTGAACTCCCATCTCTGGTTCAAGGCCAAGGACGACACGGACGACCCCGAGGAGCGGCGGGCCCTGCTGGACGCGGTGGCCCGGCTGGAGACCGAGCCGGTGAACGAACTGACCGTCGGCGACACGCGCTACCGCATCGTGCGCGCCGACGAGTTCGCCCGGACCGGCGAAGGGCGCCTGGAGCCGCCCAGGCCCACGGACGTCGACTCGGAGGGCTGGGACCTGTCGGCGCAGACGCCCTCCACCACCAAGGGCTTCGTCGTCGACCACGCGGCGGCGGTGGGGCTGACGGAGGGCCTGGAGCGGATGGGCCTGGTGCCGGTCTCGTACACCTCGCAGCGCTTCCCGCCCGATGTGCTGGCGGATTCGCAACGGGCGTTGCGGACCCATCCCGGCCTGGTGCTGCTGCCGGTCGTCTTCCGGGTGATGGAGCGCGAGGAGAAGTCCTGGTCGATGGCGTCGAGCCAGCATCCCACCCCGCAGGACGCGCGGCGTTCACTGGTGTACCACCTGCAGACGTTCCTGCCGCTGTCCGCTCTCGGTGGCGGTTCGCCGTCAGTTCTCGGTGACGGTGACCTTCTCGTCGTTCTTGAGCTGCTCCACCAACTGCTTCACCTTGGCCTTGTCCCAGACCACGTTGCCGTTCCTGAAGCCCGACATCGGCATGTTCATCGACTTGCCGTCGCCGCCCGTGACGTCCTTCATGGCGAAGAACATCTGGCTCAGGGACCAGAGCGACATGTCCTTGTCCACGACCAGGGTGTCCAGGCCGGCGCCCATCGTCGGGTACAGCTTGAACGGGTTGAGGATCGTGGACGGCGTCGCCGTCTGGCTCGCCAGCGCCGCGAGGAACTTCTGCTGGTTCTTCGTACGGGCCAGGTCCGCCTGGGCGAAGGCGTAGCGGGTGCGGACGAAGGCGAGGGACTGTTCGCCGTTCAGCGTCTGCTTGCCCGCCTGGAAGTCGGCGCCGGACTTCTTGTCCTTGAAGGCCTTGGGGATGTCCAGCTCCACGCCGCCGATCGCGTCCACGATCTTGGCGAAGCCGCCGAAGCCGATCTCGCAGTAGTGGTCGATCCGCAGCCCGGTGTTGAACTCGACGGTGCGGACGAGGAGTTCGGGGCCGTCCATGGCGTACGCGGCGTTCAGCTTGGTGAAGCGGCCGCGGCCCGGGTAGAGCTTGCCGGAGTCGGAGCCCTTGAACGAGGGGATCTCGACGTCGGAGTCACGGGGCAGGGAGATCAGCGTCGGCCCGTTGGATCCGTCGTGCAGGATCATCATCGAGTCGGTCCGCTTGCCCTCGGCGGAGCCCGTGTGGAGCTTCTTCTTGTCCTCGGCCGTCATGCCCTCACGGCTGTCGGAACCGACGATCAGGTAATTGGTGCCGTCGCCGCCCTCCGGCCGCTCGATGACCTTGGAGAGGTCCACCTCGCGCTTGAGCTTGGAGTCGGCCCAGAAGTACGTGCCTATGGAGACCCCGAGGAACACGACCACCAGGGTCAGCGCGCCTATCTTGATCCGGCGGCGCCAGTCGGGCGCCGGGCGCCCCTGCGTGTGGCCGCCGTCACCCGGGCCGCCGCCGTGGCCGTTGCCCCGGCCGCCGGCGTTGCCGCCGCCGTAGACCTGGCCCGTGTTGTACCCGCTGTCGTACTGCGGGCCACCGTTGTCGTAGCCGCCCGGCTGCTGGGGGATCGGCCGCTGCCTCGGCGGCGCGGGATGCTGCTGCTGGGCGGGGCGCCGCTGGACATGCGGCATCGAGCGGGCGCTCTCCGGCTGCTCACCGGCGCTGCCCTGCCCGTAGCGGTTGCCGCGGCGGTTGTCGTCGGACCATCCCTCGGGCCAATCGTTCATGCGAACCAGTGTGCAGGCCGGGTGCACCGCTATTACAGGGGGTCCGGGAAATCGGGTCAGGGCTGTTGCGAAGCTGATGCATTGCTGCCGGGCGGAAGCCCCCGCATAAGGTGGACGGTATGACAGATCAGGCCCCGCGCCCGGAGGGCGACATTCCGGGCAAGCCCACCGCTGCCTCCCGGACCACCCTCAGCCACATCATGACCGGCAGCGACACCAATCTGCTGGGCACCGTGCACGGTGGTGTGATCATGAAGCTGGTCGACGACGCGGCGGGTGCCGTGGCCGGCCGGCACTCCGGCGGCCCCGCCGTGACGGCCTCGATGGACGAGATGGTCTTCCTGGAGCCGGTCCGCGTGGGTGATCTCGTTCACGTCCGCGCGCAGGTGAACTGGACCGGCCGCTCCTCGATGGAGGTCGGCGTCCGGGTCATGGCCGAGCGCTGGAACGAATCCACCCCCGCCCAGCAGGTAGGCAGCGCCTATCTGGTGTTCGCCGCCGTCGACGCGGACGGCAAGCCGCGCCCCGTACCGCAGGTGATACCGGAGACGGAGCGCGACAAGCGGCGCTACCAGGAGGCGCAGATCCGGCGCACCCACCGCCTCGCCCGCCGCCGCGCGATCAAGGAACTGCGCGAGAAGCGGGCGGCCGAGGGCATCGAGGACTGAGTCCCCGAGGGGCCACGGGTCACGGGCAGGCCACCTGGTCGCCCGTGACCGTGCCGAACTCGCCGTTGTCCGTCTCCTCGGCCCGGACCTGCCGCACCTTCTCGAAGTCCGCGCCCGCCGTCACCCGCATCGTGGGCCCCTGCCCCCGTACCGCCCGCAGCTCGGCCCCGGGCAGCGCAGCCGCCAGTGACCTCGCGGACCGGTCCCAACGCGGGTCGTAGCTGATCATGGTGTGCCCGACGCTGCGCGGCTCCCCGTTGAGCGGGGCGCGTGTGGTGTCGAAACCGGTGGCGTGCAGCGCGTCGTCGACCGTCCTGCCGAGACCGTCCTTCGGGGTGCCGTTGTAGACCTGGACCCGGACCTGCCGGGGGTCCACATCGACCGTCTCCGCCTTCGGCCGCCCGGACCGCGCGGGGGCGAGCGGCTTGTCCTCGCGCAGCGCCCGGAAGAGCTTCTCCGACTTGGCCGCGTCCCACTTGACCGTCGAACCGATGCCGTTGACCGGGTAGGACACGTTCCCCATCGGTACGGAGGCGAACTCCGAGGAGGCCGGGGAGAAGCCGCGCATCGCCTGGCCGAGCTCCAGCATCTGCTCCGTACCGAACCCCTTGTCGGCCCGTACCGAGCTGAGCATCGTCGAGGCGACGTCCCGGAACTTCACCGGGTTCAGCAGCACACCGCTGCTGGTCGCCCGCTCGATCAGCGAAGCCAGGAACTTCTGCTGGCGCTGCATCCGGCCCAGGTCGGCGGCCCCGTCGATGTGCCGGGACCGTACGTACTGGAGGGCCTGCCCGCCGTTCAGTTCATGGGTGCCCGGAGCGAGGTCGAGACCGGTGTACGAGTCCTTCAGCGGCCGGGTCGTGCAGATCTTCACGCCGCCCAGGGTGTCCACGGTCTTCATGAAGCTGGTGAAGTCGACCTCCAGATAGTGGTCGACCTTGACGCCCGTCATGTGCTCGACGGTCCGCACGGTCAGGTTCGGCCCGCCCTCGGCATAGGCGGCGTTCAGCTTCACCGGGTGCGCCGCGTGCGGCTCGCCCGTGGTCCGGTCCCGGTGCTCGGGGATCTCGGCGTAGCTGTCGCGGGGCAGCGAGACGATGCTCGCGCGCTCCCGGTCCGCCGACAGGTGCACCAGCATGATCGTGTCGGTGCAGTTGCAGGGCGCGCCGCCGAGCCGGTACTTCGCCTTCTCCTCGGGGCTGATCCGGTCGCGGCCGTCGGTGCCCACCAGCAGCAGGTTCATGCCGTTGCCGCCGCGCGGCCGGTTCTTCATGTCCTTGAACGGGTCGATCCGGTCGATCCCGTTCTCCAGGTTGGTCACCACCGCGTGGCCGACCCCGCCGGCCCCCAGCACCAGCACGGACAGGCCGGTCACCATCCGCATGCCCCAGCGTGGTCGCTCGTCCTGCGTTCTGGACCTGGGCCGGGGCGGAACCGCGCGGGAACGCGACGGACCGGGGGAGCGGTGCGGTGTGGGCACGGGGCAGACCTCCGCGGTGCGAGGGGAACCGTTCGCACAGTAGGTCCATATGATCAACGGCCCGGTGCGCGACCCGGCGGGGCGCGCCGGTGTCCCCCATTCGCGGTAACGCGGCGGCCGAACGAAGCCGCCCCGCGGGGTGCGAAACCCCCGGCGCCCGAGGACCGTCCGAGGACCGGCATGTCTGCCGCGCGGCACCCCGACGTCGTTGTCCGAGCCGCAGCCACGTGGGGGGGGGGGGGGGGGGGGGGGGGGGGGGG
>NZ_JBCEWQ010000246.1:0-7767 GCF_038448545.1 Streptomyces sp. CLV115 | reverse complement strand
GTGCTGTTGCCGGGGCTCTTCGAGGGGAGCGGCGGGGGCGACGGCAACGCGGGCGGCGGGGTGCGGCCGACCGCTTCCGCCTCGGACGCCGTACGGACGAAGGCGGGGCCGGCCGTCATCCCGGGCGCGGACGCCGGCCACACCGGGGACTTCGGGGCGGCTGCCACGGACGTCTCGGCCAAGCCTGCGGACTGGAAGGCGTGGAAGGCCAAGGTCGAGAACGGACCGGTGAAGTGCGTGCTGGCGGGCGCGTCCCTGGCCTGTGGTGGTCCGCGGCGCATCACCGTGCTGGATGCGGCGACCGGCGAGCGGCGCTGGCGGACTCCGCAGGGGAGTGCGGGCGGTGGGCCGGCCTCGGTGGCCGCTGTCGTCGGCACCACCGTCTACGCCTTCCAGGACGGCGGCCTGGTGGCGCTGGGCCTGGCCGACGGGGCGCGTAAGTGGCGGGAGCCGCTGGCCGAAGGCACCCGGGTGACCGGCTTCGTCCAGTCGGACGGAGTGCTGTACTACGCCACGAAGGGAACCGGCACGGGTACGGCCCGGATCATCGCCCATCAGCTCACCGGTGCGCATTCCCGCACATGGGACAAGCCGTGGGACGACCCGGCGGCCGAAGCGGAACTCTTGTTCGCGGACGGCCGGCTCGTCGCGGTCGGTGACGCGATCACCGTCCTCAAGGGCGCGGACGGCGCACGGCTGGGGGCCATCGGTGCCGGTGACCTCATCTGCCGTACGCCGGTGCTGAAGGGCAAGGAACTCCTCTGCGCGGGCTCGAACGGCCTGACGGTCGTCGATGTGATGGCCCCGCAGAACCGCCGCACGATTGCCGAGGGCGTGGACATCGCCTACCGGCCCGCCGTGTCACGCGACGGCAAGGTCGTGGTGAGCAGCCGGACCCGGGTGTACGCGTTCGGTCTGGCCGACGGGAGGCAGTACTGGGCGACGTACGACGGCGGCCCGGGGCTGGACACCACCGGTGGTCCGGCGCTGGCCGGTGACACGGCCGTGGTCGTGGGCGGGTACGGGCTGAACGCCTTCGACATGGCCTCCACGGGGGAGGCGGACGACACGGGCTCACGCCTGCCCGACGAGTGGCCCGGCGAGCCGGGGGACGCGCTCGACCCGGCGTCGATCTCGCTCATCGCCCGGGGCGACGCGGTGTTCCTGAGCTTCGGCGACGGATCGGTCATCTCCCTCAACGCGCCCTGACCGCCCGCCGGGACGGCGCCCTCAGTCGTCGTCCCCGTCACGGTCGTCGTCCCCGTGACCGTCGTCCGACCGGTCCACCGTCACCTTGCCCGACTTGGCGTCGACGTTCAGCTCGTTCTTCGTGCCGTCCTTGCCCCGGACGTCGACCTCCCAGTGCGGTGCCCTGCCGCCCCGGTCGTCGTGGTCGTCGTCCAGGTCGACCGAGGTCACCGTCCCCGGGTTCGCCTTCAGCGCGGCGTCGACGGCCGGGTTCAGCGACACGGGGGCGTACCGGTCGCGGTCGTCGTCACCGTCGTCGTCGGAGGTGTGCTTGCCGAGCACCTTGCCGTTGCCCGCGTCCACCGTCACGTCGTGCCAGACCTTGTCGGAGCCGTACACGTCGAGCTCCCAGACGAGCCCGCCGTCCTCGTCGTCCAGCTCGGCCTCGGTGACCGTGCCAGGGACGGCCCTGAGGGCGGCCGCGATCGCGTCCTTCACGTCCACCCGGGCGGTGCCGTCGCCCGCCACGCTGCTCCTGACCCCGCGGTCGTGGCTGTCGTCGTCCGCGAAGGCGACCGCGGTGGCCGCCGTGCCGCCGACGAGCACGGCGGCGGTGACTGCGGCGATGACGAACTTGCGCTTCATGAGGGTTCCTCCCCGATCGGGTGGCCGGTTTCGACGAGGACCACATTGCCCGGGTGATGCTGAACGCAGCCTGAAGCCACCTGAAGCCGTCTTCAGGTTCGGTTTGCGACCCTGTGCGTATGCGCCTGTTGATCGTGGAGGACGAGAAGCGGCTCGCGAGGTCCCTGGCCGCGGGGCTCACCGCCGAGGGCTTCGCCGTGGACGTCGTGCACGACGGCCTCGAAGGGCTGCACCGTGCCGCCGAGGGGGCGTACGACCTCGTCGTCCTCGACATCATGCTGCCCGGGATGAACGGCTACCGGGTCTGTGCCGCGCTGCGCGCCGCCGGGCACGAGACGCCGATCCTGATGCTGACGGCGAAGGACGGCGAGTACGACGAGGCGGAGGGCCTGGACACCGGGGCCGACGACTACCTGACCAAGCCCTTCTCGTACGTCGTGCTGGTGGCCAGGATCCGGGCGCTGCTGCGGCGCCGGGGCGGCGGCTCCGCCTCGCCGGTGGTCACCGTCGGCGCCCTGCGCATGGACACCGCCGCCCGCCGCGTCCACCTCGGCGGGGCCGAGATCACCCTCACCACCAAGGAGTTCGCGGTGCTGGAACAGCTCGCCCTGCGGTCCGGGCAGGTGGTGAGCAAGGCGGACATCCTCGAACACGTCTGGGACTTCGCCTACGACGGCGACCCGAACATCGTCGAGGTGTACGTGAGCACGCTGCGCCGCAAGCTCGGCGCGGCCGCCATCCGCACGGTGCGCGGCGCCGGGTACCGGCTGGAGGCGCTGTGAGGTCGGTCCGGGCCAGGGCCGCGCTCGGCGCCACCGTGGTGGTCGCCCTCGCCCTGATCGGTGCCGGGCTCTCCGTGCTGCTGGTCCTGCGCGCCAACCTGACCGATCAGGCGGGGCTCCAGGCCGAGGTGGTGGCCCGGGAAGTGGCCGGGCAGCTCGCCCTCGACGTGCCGTACGACCGGCTGGAGATGCGCGACGAGGAGGACCATCCGGTCCAGGTGACCGACGAGGACGGGCGGGTGGTCGCCGTGTCCAAGGACCTCCGAGCCGTCTCCGGCACCGGCACCGACCGGGTCACCCCGGACCCGTCACCGGTCTCCGGGCAGTCCGGCGACGAAAGCGGCGGTGGGAGCGGGAGCGACGACGACGGCAGTGACGACGACGCGGACGACGACGACCGCGGTACTCCGGGCCGCGGCGAAGTCGACTCCGACGAACCGGACTTCACCAACGGCACCGCCACCGTGGACGGCGAGAGCGCCGACTACCGTTTCGCGTCCGTGCGGGCGACGACCTCCACCGGGGTGACCCTGACCGTCCACGCGGGCGCCCCGCTGGCCGCCGAGCAGGAGGCCGTGGGCACGGTGCGCGGCGCGATGCTGATCGGGCTGCCGTTGCTGCTGCTGGTCGTCGCCGGGGTGACCTGGCTGGTGACCCGGCGGGCGCTGCGCCCGGTCGAGGGGATCCGGCGCGAGATGGCCGCGATCACCGCGTCCGAGGACCTGAGCCGGCGGGTGCCGGAGCCCGGCTCGCGCGACGAGGTCGCCCGGCTGGCCCGGACCACCAACGAGACGCTGACCGCGCTGGAGGCGTCGGTGGAGCGGCAGCGGCGGTTCGTCGCGGACGCCTCGCACGAACTGCGCAGCCCGATCGCCTCGCTGCGCACCCAGCTGGAGGTGGGGGCGGCCCATCCGGAGCTGCTGGACGTGCCGGGCGCGGTCGCCGACACCGTGCGGCTCCAGGCGCTGGCCGCCGATCTGCTGCTGCTGGCCAGGATGGACGCGGGCGAGCGGCCGGGGCGTACGGTGCTGGACCTGGGCGCGCTGGTTCGCGAGGAGGTCTCGCAGCGCGGCGGCGACCGGATCCCGGTGACGGTGTCCGCGCCGGACTCGGGCGGGTTCGAAGTGGCCGGATCACGCGGGCAGTTGGCCCGGGTGATCGGCAATCTGCTCGACAACGCACAGCGGCACGCGCGGAGCGCGGTGACCGTCTCGGTGGGTACGGCGGAGCGCGGTGACGTGGTCGTCGCCGTCGCCGACGACGGGGCGGGGGTGCCGCCGCCGGAGCGCGAGCGGATCTTCGAACGTTTCGTGCGGCTCGACGACGCCCGCACCCGGGACGACGGCGGCGCGGGTCTCGGCCTGGCCATCGCCCGGGACGTCGCCGCCCGGCACGGGGGCCGGCTCACGGTCGGCGACGCGCGGGAGGGCGGCGCCCGCTTCGAGCTCCGGCTGCCCGGAGCCGGCTGACCGCCGCCCCGTTCCGGTCAGACCTTGCCGCGTCGTCCCCGCAGGTGCTCGGCGACCGGGGTCAGGGCCGCATGCAGGTTCGCCAGTGCCTCCGGCGTCAGCAGGTCCATGAAGTGCTTGCGCACCGACGCCACGTGGTGCGGCGCCACCTTGCGCATCGTCTCCGCGCCGTCCTCGGTGAGGACCGCGTACAGACCGCGCCGGTCGGACTCGCAGTTCTCCCTGCGGACCAGACCGGCGGTCTCCATACGGGTGATCTGGTGCGAGAGCCTGCTCTTGGACTGCAGCGTCGCGGCGGCGAGGTCGCTCATCCGCATGCGCTGGTCGTCCGACTCCGAGAGGTTGACCAGGATCTCGTAGTCGTTGTTGGTCAGCCCGAACGGCTGGAGGTCCTTCTCCAGCTGATGCATCAGCAGCCTGCTGACGTCCAGGTGGGTGCGCCAGGCGCACTGCTCCGCGTCGTTCAGCCAGCGGGTGGCCGTCTCGGTCTCCATATATGGATTCTACCTAAGAAGTTGAAAGCCGGACGAAGTGGGAGTGTGACGGTCCGCACCCGTCCGGAGACGGGTCCGGGTGCGGGGCGCTGACGTTCGACGTCACACTCCGCAGACTACCGTTCACAACCCGAAGCGACGCTGGAGGTCCCCGAGCTGGCCGGGCATACGGGGGGTGGCGCCAGGTTGACCCGCGCCCGGGGGCACCCCGGGCTGCCCCGGCACCGCGCCCGTGGGCTGTTCGGCCATCAGGATCTCGGTCGACTGGAGCAGTACCGTGCCGGCGCCGACGAACTCGAACTGGTGCTCCTCGCCCGAGGTGCCCCCGATGCCCGTCAGCGACCGCAGCCCGCCCAGTACGCCCGTCATGTAGCCGTGGTCGTAGTGGTGGCACGGCGAGGGGCAGTCCGCCCAGCCCACCAGGGCCTGCGGGTCGACCCGCAGCGGCGGCTCCATGAAGACCACCGGGCCGTTGGAGGCGGCCACGAACTTCCCCGTACCGATCAGGGTGAGAAATCCGGGCACGATCGACTGCTTGAGTGCCAGGGTGGGCTGATAGGCGAGGAGATTGCCCGACCGGATCGTCAGGTTCCCCTCGTCCAGGTCGTAGGAGTTCACATCGAAGGCCCGGTCCGCGAGCAGCATCTTGCCGCTGCCCTCGGCCACCACCCAGTCGCTCGCGTGCAGCGGCGAGTGGAAGCTCGTACGGATCAGCCGCTCGAAGCGGCCGTGGCCGATGCCGTTGAAGTCGATCCGCCCGTAGTAGGCGATCATCTTGCCCTTCTGCAGGAACCACTGGCTCCCCTTGAGCTCCACGCAGAAGGTGTACGAGTTGACGTTGTCGTCCGACGGCAGCGTCATCGGGTCGAAGACCACGGGCGTGCTCACAGCTTCTCCTCCGAGGCCTGTACGTACACCGCGCCACTGCCGCTCAGCTCCAGCTGGAACGCCTCGCCGGAGCCGCGCCCCACCATGTCGCGCCAGCCGAGCGCGGTCGAGAGCTTGTTCCGTACGTCGCCGTGGTGCGCGACGTACGCCTGCGGGTCCACATGCACGTCGCGGCCGGGGGCGATCGGCAGCTCGATCACCCCGCCGTGCGCCATCACCGCGACCGCGCCGTGCCCCTGGAGCGTGGTGGTGAAAAGGCCCTGCCCGGTCACCTGGCCGCGCACCATGCCCATCACGCCGCCCTGCGAGCCCATGAACATGGTGCCCTGCTGGAGCGTCCCGTCGAAGGCGAGCAGCCGGTCGGCCTCCACGTAGAGGGTGTCGCCGGCCAGGTTGATCACCTGGATGTGATGGCCGCCGTGGCCGAACATCACCGTGCCGCTGCCCTCGACCGTCATCAGCGGGGTCGCCTCGCCCGCCACCCGCCGGCCGATCATGGACATCAGCCCGCCCTGGCCGCCCTGGATGTTCGGGGTGAACGACACCTCGCCGCGGTAGGCGAGCATCGCGCCCCGCTGGCTGTACATCTTCTGGCCGGGAACCACCGTCGCCTCGACCATCTTCGAGTTGATCTCGCGGAACGGCATCAGACATCGCCCCCGACGGTGTTCCGCTCACTGGGCTGGACGTAGACCACGCCCTCGCCCTCGAACCGGATCTGGAAGGACTCCCCGGAACCCTCGCCGATCAGCGTCCGGAAGTTCACCCCCGCCTGGAAATGCTGCTGGAGGCTGCCCTGGTGGGCGATGTAGGCGCCCGGGTCGACGAACAGCGGGTACTGGGCCGAGACGCGCAGCGCCACCGCCGAGCCGTCCGACATGATCGCCACCTGGCCGGTGCCCTCGACGGTGGTGGTGAACAGGCCGTTGCCGCTCGCCCCGCCGCGCAGGCCGGTGAAGGTGGTGCCGGTGCGCAGCCCGGAGTCGGTGCACAGCAGATTGCTCGCCTCGACATGGAGCTTGTCGCCGTGCAGCGAGACGAGACTGATCTCGCTCGCGCGGTCCGCGAAGTAACAGGTGCCCTGGCCGGTCACCTCCATCACGGACATCTGCTCGCCGGTCAGCCGCCGGGTCACCATGCCGCGCAGCCCGTCACCGCCGCCGGTCATCTTCTTGAACGTCATCCGGCCGTCGTAGGCGACCATCGAGCCGTTCTTCGCCTTGACGGCGTCACCGGCCAGGTCGACGGCGAGCGTTCTGCTGCCTTGGAGTCGGAACATTGCCACGGAGCGACGTTAACGGCAGGCCCCCCGGCCCGGACAGGGTCCGAGGGAGGATCCACCGCCCCGAAGGGCCCCTGATACGCATCCGGTACCTGATGCGTACGCAACCGGGACGTATGACCCGCTACGCACGGTCCCCGGTATCCGGCCCCGGCGCCGTGGGCCGCCCGCGACGATGTCACAATGGGGGCGCTTGTGCCTGTATTCACAAGCTGTCACCGTCCTCCCACCGAAGGTGCCCCCGTGGACATCAAGACCGCTACCGCCCTGCACCGGCTGCGCCTCATCTCGATTCCCGAGGCGCTCTCCTTCCCGGCACTGATCATCTTCGGCTCGGTCCTCAGCCGGGTCTCCGACATCGACTTCCTGATGATGCCGCTGGGCATCCTGCACGGCGTGCTCTTCGTGATCTACGCCGTGCTGCTGCTCGACGTCTGGGTCAAGACCAAGTGGCCGCTGAAGCGCGTCGCGCTCTTCTTCCTGCTCGCGCTGCTGCCGTTCGGCGGGCTGTACGGCGACAAGCTGCTCAAGCGCTACGAGGCCGACGGCGTCATCGCCGCCCGCGCCCGCCGCGAGGGCGTGGTCAGCGCATGATCGTCGCGTTCTCGGTCAGCCCGCTGGGTGTCGGCGAGGACGTCGGCGAGTACGTCGCCGACGCCGTCCGGGTCGTCCGCGAGTCCGGGCTGCCCAATCGCACGGACGCCATGTTCACCTCCATCGAGGGGGAGTGGGACGAGGTCATGGACGTCGTCAAGCGGGCCGTCGCCGCCGTCGAGGCGCGTGCCGGACGGGTCTCCCTCGTGCTCAAGGCCGACATCCGCCCGGGTGTCACCGACGGTCTGACCTCCAAGGTCGAGACGGTGGAGCGGTACCTGGCGGACTGACGCCGGTGCTGCTCCCGGAGCCCCCGCCCCTCTGCCGGATCCGCCGGAGGGGCGGGGGCTTCCGCGTGCCGGCGTGGGGCCGCCGGGCGGAATTCCGGGGCCGGGCGAGGGGTCTTGCGGGTGGAATTCCGGGGG
>NZ_JBCEWQ010000245.1:0-7938 GCF_038448545.1 Streptomyces sp. CLV115 | reverse complement strand
GCCGTCGGCCGGGCCTCGCAGGTCAGCTGCCGGAGGCGCGGCGGGGCGTGGTCCGCGACCTGCCGCGGACCACGCCCCCGGTCATCCCTGCTGGCGCGACGGGCGCCGCAGCCACCCTGCCCACCGGTCGCGGCTCCACAGCGCCGTCCACCTGCCGGTGAACGCCGCCCAGCGGTCCGCGGCCGCCCAGATCACCCGAACGGCCGAGCGCGGAGCCACGACTGCCCGGATCCGGGCCACGCGGCCGGCGGACTCCCGCAGACCGGCCCGTACCGACGCCACGTCCTCGGCCAGGCCGGTGCTCACCCGGGGCTCAGGGGCGTAGAGCACCTGCTCCACCGCTCCGGCCACCCGGTGCACCGCATCGGCCGCGTCGGGTCCGAGCTGCCCCAGCCGCACCACCCGGTCCGCCGCCTTGCGCGGAGTCCGGGAGTCGTCCGGTTCGATGCCGTGGTCCCAGGCGGTGTCGGTGATCTCCTGCCAGGCCGCCAGCGTCCGGGCCGTGGCGTACTCCGGTGCGTCGGGTTCGACGCCCCGGCCGCGGTCGCCGCCGGTGCTGCCCTGCCCCGTGGACGGCGCTGCGATCCGGCCGCCCACCGGCGTACGCCCGGCGGAGAGAGCCAGCCTGCGCCTGCGTGCCCGCAGCCGCCAGAGCAGCGGCAGCAGGGGCAGCGCGAGCAGCACCACGGCGAGCAGCACCACACCGACGACGGTGCCCGTCGGCGTCCCCGAATCCGTCGGCGGCTTCACGCCCGGTGCCGCCGCGCTGCCGCACTCGCCCTGCTTGCGCATCTGCGCCGGGCAGCTGTCCGGGACGGACGGCGCGGCCGACGGAGCCGCCGAGGAGCCCCTCTCGGGCAGGGCCGGGACGTCCGTGTCGCCCGTGGGGACATTCTGCTGGGTGTACGGGGGTGTGGTGCCCCGCGTCGGGGTCGGCTCGAACCGGGTCCACCCCACGCCCTCGAAGTACAGCTCGGGCCAGGCGTGCGCGTCGCGCAGCCCCACCGAGACCGAACCGTCCGGCTGCCCGGTGCCCGGGGTGAAGCCCACCGCGACCCGGGCCGGTATGCCCAGCGTCCGGGCCATCGCGGCCATCGTGAAGGAGAAGTGGACGCAGAAGCCCTGCTTCTCCTTCAGGAACCGGGTGATCGCAGCGCTGCCGGTGCCCGAGTTCACCGAGGTGTTGTAGCTGAAGCCGCCGTCCGAGGCGAAGTAGTTCTGCAGCTTCACCGCCCGCTCGTAATCGTTGGCGGCACCCTGGGTCACCCGGTTCGCGGTCTCTTCCACGACCTTCGGCAGTGAGCCGGGAACACGGGTGTACTCGCGCCGCAGCTCCGCCGGCGCCGGGCCCGCCGAGGCGAGCTGCTCGGCGGTCGGCTCGACCACCAGGCTGGAGACCCGGTACTGCGCGCCGCGGGTCGTCTCCCCGCGGTCGCCCACGAGGGTCCGCCCCTCCGGTTCGTACCGCCAGCGCCCGTCGATGCCGACCTCGGTCGCCGGGTAGGGGAGCGGCAGATAGGTCTGCTGGTAGGAGCGGGACGCGGAGATGTTCGACGTGATCTCGGTGACCGCCACGTCGGGGCTGAGGCCCTCCGGCGCCGGGAGCCGCTTGGGCACGTCCTTGAGGCGGCGGGTGGAGGGCCGCCACTCGCTCCCGTTGAACTGGTCCAGGGCCAGAATGCGCAGATAGAAGTCCTGCGGGGCGCCGGAATTGGTGCGGTAGGACATCACCTGCCGGTTCTCCGGCTGGTTCAGATTGTCCTGCAGCGAGACCAGAGGGTTCACCGCGGAGATGGTGCCGCCGCCCCCCTTGCCGGCGCTGCCGGCGCCCGCGCCGAACAGCATTCCGCCTTCGAGCGCCGGCAGCGCCGCCGGGACGACCAGCGCGACGCCCAGCGCCAGCGCACCGATGCGGCGTCCGGTACGGACCGGGGCCGTCGGCCGGCTGCCCGCGAGCGCCGCTCCGAGCGCCGGTCCTCCCGGGGGCCTGCCGGCCGCGCCGCTGAAGACCCGCCCCCACTGGGAGAGCCGGTCCCGGCCCTCCGCCAGCAGAAGCAGCAGATATCCACCGGCCGCCAGCAGGAACCAGAGCCAGTCCGCCCCGCCCCCGGACAGCCCCGCGGCCACCGAGTAGAGCGCGAGGAGCGGCAGGCCGGCCGGGGCCGCGCTGCGGAACGTCACCGCGAGGGCGTCCACCACCAGGCCGACCAGCAGCACACCGCCGATCAGCATCAGCCGGATGCCGTCCGTCACGGGAGCCGGGGCGGCATACCGGCCGACGTCCTCGGCGCCCGACGCCAGCAGATGCGACAGCCGCTGGACGGCCTCCGGGCCGGGCAGCAGACCGGCCATCGCCTGCTGCCTGGCGAACACCACCGTCAGCAGGACCAGCGTGACCAGCGCCTGCGCCGCGACCACCAGCGCCCGGGGCACGGGCGCCCGGCGGACCAGCGCGCCCATCCCGCACTGGACCGCCAGCAGGAACGCCGCCTGCAGGATCCACCCGGCGGGCTCGACCAGCGGCAGCATCGAGGCCGCCGCCATCAGCGTCGCCGCAAAGGCGCACAGCGCCAGCCGACCACGACCGCTCATGACCATCCCCCGGAGAAACCCGTCGTGCCGCCCGCCGCGGCGGACTGTGCCGCCACACCCTGCTGCCCCGCCTGCCGCCAGTACCGGGCGAGCCCGGCCCCTGGCGAGACCGCCACCGCCGTCCACCCCGATTCCCGCAGCAGCCGCAGCCGCCGCTCGGACGCCGCCCCTGCCCCCGCGGGCGGGACGTCGCCCTGCACCCAGTCCGTGCTGTCCAGCACGAACGCGACCGCACCGCCGCTGCGCTGCCGCATCCGCGCCGCCACCGCCGCCTGCTCCTCGTCCAGATCACCGAAGAACGCGATCAGCAGCCCCTCGTTGCCGCCCCGCATCACGTCGTACGCGCGCGACAGGCCACTGCCGTCGGAGTGGTCGACCACCGCCAGCGTGTCCATCATCAGCCCCGCCGATTCGGCGGACTCCTGCGTCGATCCGGCGAAACCGCCCGCGCCGTCGCCGGGCACCGCGGTCCCGTCGTCGGTCAGCAGCCGGACGGCGAAGCCGCGCTCCAGCATGTGCACCAGCGCGGACGCCGCCCCGGACACCGCCCACTCGAAGGCGGAGTCGGGCCCCGCCCCCTGATAGGCGATCTGCCGGGTGTCCAGCAGGACCGTGCACCTGGCCCGCTGCGGCTGCTCCTCGCGGCGCACCATCAGCTCGCCGTAGCGTGCGGTGGAGCGCCAGTGGACCCGGCGCAGATCGTCGCCGTGCCGGTAGCCGCGCGGGATCACGTCGTCGTCACCGGCCAGCGCCAGCGAACGCTGCCGTCCCTCGCCGTACCCCGACGCCTCCCCGGCCAGCCGCACCGGCGGCAGCGGCTCGGTCCGCGGAATGACGACGAGGGTGTCGTACGCACTGAACGAACGGGTCAGCTCGCACATCCCGAACGGATCGCTCAGCCGCAGCTGCAACGGCCCGAGCGGATAGCGCCCGCGCAGATCCGACCGCACCCGGTAGGACACCTCGCGACGGCCGCCCGCCTCCACCCGGTCCAGCACGAACCGGGGGCGCGGCCCGAGCACATAGGGCACCCGGTCCTGGAGCATCAGCAGCCCGGTGGGCATCCGTGACACGTTCTCCATCCGCAGATGGACCCGGGCCTCCGAGCCCGCCGGAACCCGGGACGGCGAGAGCCGCCGGGTGCCCGCGACCCGGTAACGGGTGCGGACGAGCACCACCACACAGACCAGCGGCAGCGCGGCGAGCAGCAGCCCGACCCGCAGCAGATCGGCCTGCCCGAGCACATAGGCGCAGACCGCCGCGGCGATTCCGGCCGCCAGGAAGGACCGCCCACGCGTGGTCAGCCCGCTCAGCGCGGCGCGCAGAGCGCCCTTCTCGCCGCCGTCGTCCGTCGCGGCCGGCCCCCCGGCGGCCATCACACCCGCCGTGCGCCGGGCTGCCGGCCGTACGGCACCCGGCCCGGCTGGTGCTGCGGCTGCACCTGCGTTCCGCCGTCCGCGGTCGGAACCGGTGTCTGCCGGAGGATCTCCTGCACGACCTGCTCGGCGGTACGGCGGTTCAGCTGGGCCTGCGCCGTCGGCAGCAGGCGGTGCGCGAGCACCGCGACCGCCAGCTCCTGGACATCGTCCGGCAGGCAGTAGTCCCGGCCGCTCAGAGCCGCGGAGGCCTTCGCCGCACGCAGCAGATGCAGGGTGGCCCGCGGCGAGGCGCCGAGCCGGAGATCGGGATGGCTGCGGGTGGCCGCGACGAGCTCCACCGCGTACCGCCGCACGGCGTCGGCCACATGGACCGTGCGCACCGCGTCGATCAGCTTCACGATGTCGTGGGCGTGCGCCACCGGCTGGAGGTCGTCGAGCGGCGGGAGGCCGCCGTGCACATCGAGCATCCGCAGCTCGGCCTCCGCACTCGGATAGCCGATCGAGACCCGCGCCATGAACCGGTCGCGCTGGGCCTCGGGCAGCGGATAGGTGCCCTCCATCTCCACCGGGTTCTGGGTGGCCACCACCATGAACGGATCGGGCAGCTCGTAGCTGTGTCCGTCGATCGTGACCTGGCGCTCCTCCATGGACTCCAGCAGCGCCGACTGGGTCTTCGGCGAGGCCCGGTTGATCTCGTCGCCGATCACGATCTGGGCGAAGATCGCGCCCGGTTTGAATTCGAAGTCGCGCCGCTGCTGGTCGAAGACGGACACACCGGTGATGTCCGAAGGCAGCAGGTCCGGCGTGAACTGAATGCGCCGCACCGAGCAGTCGATGGACCGCGCCAGAGCCTTGGCCAGCATCGTCTTGCCGACCCCGGGGACGTCCTCGATGAGGAGATGCCCCTCCGCCAGCAGTACGGTCAGCGAAAGCCGTACGACCTCAGGCTTGCCCTCGATCACACTCTCCACCGACCTGCGCACCCGCTCCGCGGTCGTGGTCAGATCTGTGAGGCTCGCTCGATCGTCATAGGTCGTCACCCGGCCCTCCTCGGCCCTGCCCCACGCTCTCCAGGAGCAGTGGGGTACCCCATTCACGGGCCGGCGCACGCAGCGGTCCGGCCCACCCCGAAACACGGACACCCCTTCGGACACGTCCGGCGGGATGTCACACGCGCATTCTCGTTGCCGTTACCGCTTCGTGTCACTCGCCTGTGGACAACTGGGGGCGAAATGCCGGTTTCGATGGGTTTTTCGGTTCCTGGAGGGTGATGCCGGGGACGTCAGGCGACGGGAAGGATCTCCCGCAGCAGACCGGTGGTCACATCGAAGACGAAGCCGCGGACGTCGTCGGTGTGCAGCAGGAACGGCGAGGTGCGCACGCGCTGCATCGACTGCCGTACGTCCTGGTCGGCGTCCTTGTACGCCTCGACCGCCCAGACCGGACGCTGGCCGACCTCCACCTCCAGCTCCTGGCGGAACTCCTCGGTGATCGACTCCAGACCGCAGTTGGTGTGGTGGATCAATATCACGCTGCGCGTGCCGAGGGCCCGCTGGCTGATGGTCAGCGAGCGGATCACGTCGTCGGTGACCACGCCGCCCGCGTTGCGGATGGTGTGGCAGTCGCCGAGCGCCAGGCCCAGTGCGTCGTGCAGGTCGAGCCGGGCGTCCATGCAGGCGACCACGGCGACGCGCAGCACCGGCTTGGCGTCCATGCCGGGGTCGTCGAATCCGGCGGCGTACCGGACGTTCGCCTCGACGAGACGGTCCGTGACCGTGCCCCCGTCACGGGCCTGGTCGGCATCGTTCGAGGAGGGCCGGACGGGGGAGTGCGCGGAAGTCGACATGGATACGACGTTAGTCCCCGCACCTGCTCCCGCTGTGGTGCGGGAAGGGACAAAGAACGTCAACGAGGCTTGTTGTGAGGTAACCCACAAGCCTCGCAACCGTTCGCCCGGGCGGGCGCGCAGGGGGCCCGGCGACGCGCAGCCGGGTTGATTGATCGGGAATCGATCGAATGGCAGGGTGGACTAAAGTGACGGGAAGTTACCGACACCCTGCACATTCCGTAGATTTCCCCTGTGTGTGCGGCGTACGTACGGGCCCGGCCCTCTCCCGCTCGCGGTCGGCCGACGCCCCTTCCCCGGCGCCGGCCCACCTCCCCTTCTGAGCGGGCGGGGACCAGGCCGTACGTGCGGCCACACGGGACCTGAGCCTGAGAGGGCGCATGAGCCAGACCCGACACGTCCCGGTGATGCTCCAGCGATGCCTGGACCTGTTGGCCCCGGCTCTTCAGGCGCCGGGACCGCAGGAGCCCGTGGTCGTCGACTGCACCCTCGGCCTCGGCGGCCACAGCGAGGCGCTGCTCTCCGCCTTCCCCTCCGTACGGCTGATCGGCCTGGACCGGGACAAGGAGGCGCTGCGGCTCGCCGGCGAGCGGCTCGCCCTGTACGGCGACCGGGCCACCCTGGTGCACGCCGTCTACGACGAACTGCCCGAGGTGCTCGACAGGCTCGGCATCCCCAAGGTCCAGGGCGTCCTGTTCGACCTCGGCGTCTCCTCCATGCAGCTGGACGAGGCCGACCGCGGATTCGCGTACGCCCAGGACGCCCCGCTCGACATGCGCATGGACCAGACGACCGGTATCGGCGCGGCCGAGGTGCTCAACACCTACCCGCCGGGCGAACTGGTACGGATCCTGCGAGCGTACGGCGAGGAGAAGCAGGCCAAGCGGATCGTCTCCGCGATCGTGCGCGAGCGCGAGAAGGAGCCGTTCAGCAACAGCGCCCGGCTCGTCGAGCTGATCCGCGACTCGCTGCCCCAGGCGGCCAAGCGCACCGGCGGCAACCCCGCCAAGCGGACCTTCCAGGCGCTGCGCATCGAGGTCAACGGCGAGCTCAGTGTCCTGGAGCGGGCCGTTCCGGCGGCCGTGCAGAGCCTCGCGGTCGGCGGCCGGATCGCCGTCCTCTCGTACCACTCGCTGGAGGACCGGCTGGTCAAGCAGGTGTTCGCGGCGGGCGCCGCCACCACGGCGCCGCCCGGACTGCCGGTCGTCCCCGAGCGCTACCAGCCCCGGCTGAAGCTGCTGACCCGCGGCGCGGAACTGCCCACCGAGGAGGAGGTAGCCGAGAACCGGCGCGCCGCCCCCGCCCGGCTGCGCGGCGCCCAGCGGATCCGCGAGGAGGAGCGATGAGCGCCCGGCCTCCGGGTGCCCGGAAACCGGTGATGTACGGGGCGGCGCGGTGAGCGGACCGGCCGGGCAGCTGAAGGGGCGCGCCGCGCGGCTCGTCCGGCTGATGCCGTCCGGGCCCACCAACGCGGCCCGTACGCCCTTCGTCCTGCTGGTCGTGGTGCTGCTCGGCGGCGGCCTGATCACGCTCCTGGTGCTCAACTCGGCCCTCAACGAAGGGTCGTTCAGGCTCAGCGAGCTGAAGAAGCGGACCACCGAGCTCACCGACGAGCAGCAGGCCCTCCAGCGCGACGTCGACAACTTCTCCGAGCCGGACGCCCTGGAGCGGCGCGCCCGCCGGCTGGGCATGGTGCCCGGCGGCAGCCCCGCCTTCCTGAACCCGGACGGCACGGTCCGCGGCGTACCCGCCGAGACCACCGCCGAGCCCGTCCCGCCGCCGCAGCCGAAGAGCAGTGCGCCGCAGGCGCCCGCCGCCTCCGCGTCCCCCGCCGCCGGCCCCGGGCCCGGCGCCCCGGCCCCGCCCGCACCGCTGCCGTCGGCCACGACTTCGGGCACCTCCGCGACCGGCACCGGCGCCGCCGCGACCGGCACCGGCACCTCCGCGACCGGCACCGGCACCTCCGCGACCGGCACCGGCACCTCCGCGACCGGCACCGGCACCGGCACCGCTGCGACCGGCACCGGCGCCTCCGCGACCCCGCCCGCCGGGACGCGTACCTCGGCAGAACAGACCCCGACGAGCCCCGGCAGGTGACGCAGTGCCGCCCAAGGATCCACC
>NZ_JBCEWQ010000244.1:0-8150 GCF_038448545.1 Streptomyces sp. CLV115 | reverse complement strand
GGGGGCGAGAGCGGGGCGCGGGTTCGCGGTGCGGGTCGCGGTTCGGAGTGTGGGCGCGGTTCGGAGTGTGGGGGCGCCGGGCGTGCGACCGGCGCGGGAATGGGCAGGGATATAGGTGAATCCCGTACCTTTCGGGATCGCTTATCCCTTCTCCCGCCTTCTCTCGCCTTCCTGCGCGCTGCGCGCTTCTCGCGCCTTCTTCCGCTTCCCGCACCTTCTTCCGACGCATCTCCCGCCGCCTCTCTCCATGCGTTTCTGCCGCTACGGCCTCGATTCGGGTTAATACGCGTCGAATAGTCGATTCCCGGACGGGGTTCGCCGGGTGTCCCGGCCGGCCGTGGAATCGCTCGGGTGAACGACGCATTCACGCCTTTTGTTGTGTCGAAAGCCGTTGTTCGTTCCCATAGGGGCGAAATAGGCGGATGGTTTCCTCTGTGACCCGATGACCTTCGCCCCCTAGGCTTCGGTCGGAGGTCAGGCCGGTCCACAGGGGGAGTGTCCATATGCAGCCGCTGGAAGCCGGCGAACCGCTGACCATCGGTGCCTACCGATTGCTCGGCAGGCTCGGTGCGGGCGGCATGGGCCGGGTCTATCTGGGGCGCAGCGCGGGCGGACGCACCGTCGCGGTCAAGGTCGTGCACCCCCATTTCGCGCTGGACGAGCAGTTCCGCGCGCGCTTCCGGCGCGAGGTGGACGCGGCCCGGCGGATCGGCGCGCAGTGGACGGCCCCGGTGCTGGACGCCGACCCGGACGCGCCCATTCCGTGGGTCGCCACCGGTTACGTGGCCGGCCCCGCGCTCTCCGCCGCCGTCGCCGAGCACGGCCCGCTGCCCGAGAACGCGGTACGGACGCTGGGCGCCGGCCTCGGGGAGGCACTGGCCGCGGTGCACGGACAGGGCCTCATCCACCGTGATGTGAAGCCGTCCAACGTACTGCTGGCCCTGGACGGCCCCCGGCTGATCGACTTCGGCATCGCCCACGCCATCGGCGCCACCGCCTCGCTCACCTCCACCGGGGTCTCGGTCGGCTCGCCCGGCTACATGGCGCCGGAGCAGATCCGGGGCGTCGACATCTCGGGCGCGGCCGACATCTTCTCGCTCGGCGCGGTGCTCGCGTACGCGGCGACCGGTACCGCCCCCTTCCTCGGCGACTCCTCCGCCGTACTCCTCTACAAGGTGGTGCACGAGGAGCCCGAGCTGGGGGAGCTGGAGGGGGACCTGCGGGAGCTGGTCGCCGGGTGCCTGGCGAAGGAGCCCGAGGACCGGCCCACGCCCATGGAGCTGGCCCGGCGGCTGGCACCGGGCGGGGCCGCCGCGCTGGTGGCGGCCGGCTGGCTGCCCGGGCCGCTGGTGCGCGAGGTCAGCCGGGCCGCGGTCGCGCTCCTGGACCTGGAACCGCAGGACGCACCGGCGCAGTCGGGGCCGGTGCCGTTCAGCGGGGCGGAGTGGGGTGCCGACGGCGCCGGCGAGGGCAGCGGCCCGAGCGGTTCCGGGGGCCTGGGCGGCGGGTTCGGATCACCGGCCGAGCCCTTCCCCACGCACGATCCGACCCGGCTGTCCCACCCGGGCGTGCTGCCCTCGTGGCCCGCGACCGCCGGCGCGGCCCAGTCGGCCAGGACGTCGGGGGCGTTCGGCCCGCCGCCGCGGACCGGGCCCTCCGGGATGCCCGGGCAACGCGCGGCCGACCCGCATTTCTCCGTCACCGTCAGCGCGGACTCCGGCCCGGCCCGGCCGGACACGAACCGCGGCCGGCGGCTCAGCTGCACCGTCGCCCTCGCGGTGGCGGGCGCGCTCGCCGCGGTGACCGTGGGCAGCGCGTTCCTCTTCGACCTGCTGCCGGGCGGCGGCAGCAGGAACGGCGCCGAGCACGGCAACGTCGGCAGCAACCCGCCCGCCGCCACCGCGTCCGGCCGGCCGTCGCAGCCCGCGGACTCGGCAACCGCGGCCCCGGAGCAGATCGCCGAGCTGCCGAAGGCGTTCATCGGCACCTGGAAGGGCCCGGTCACCGAGAAGACCACCGGGGCGCCGCACGGCACCCTCACCGCCGTGTTCACCGCGGGGAAGAAGGGCACGGACGTGGTCAGGATGAACACCGAGATCAGCGGCCTCGGGACCACCGTCAGCTGCAACAGCGTCGCCAGCCTCACCTCCGGCACCGCCGAGGAGCTCACCCTCCACGAACGTGTCGACCCGGACCGCCCCAGCACCCCGGCCCTGTGCACCTCCACCACCACCGACGTCCACTTCACCCTGACCTCCGACGGCACCCTGAGTTTCCGGTCCGAGGAGCGGGGCGCGGGCCTGCCGTACGCCACGCTCACCAGGTCCGGCGGCTGACCCCGAGAGGGGCTGGCGTACGCTGAACCGGTCCGTAGATCCGTTGAAAAACCGCCGAAAGGTGACAGCCCGGTGACCGAGAAGGCCGACCTTCAGCCCATCCTCGACCGAGCCGCCGAGGGCGGTCGGATCTCTCCGGAGGAGGCGCTCGACCTCTACCGTTCGGCGCCGCTGCACGCACTGGGTGCGGCCGCCGACGCCGTGCGCCGACGCCGTTACGCCGGTACGGAGCACATCGCGACGTACATCATCGAGCGCAACATCAACTACACGAACGTCTGTGTCACGGCCTGCAAGTTCTGCGCCTTCTACGCCGCGCCGAAGGACACCGCCAAGGGCTGGACGCGCGACCTCGACGACATCCTGCGCCGCTGCGCGGAGACCGTCGAACTCGGCGGCACGCAGATCATGTTCCAGGGCGGGCACCACCCGGACTACGGCGTCGAGTACTACGAGGAGCACTTCTCCGCGATCAAGAAGGCGTTCCCGCAGCTGGTCATCCACTCGCTGGGCGCCTCCGAGATCGAGCACATGGCCCGGATCTCCAAGGTCTCCGTCGAGGAGGCCATCCAGCGCATCCACACCGCCGGTCTCGACTCCTTCGCGGGAGCCGGCGCCGAGCTGCTGCCGGCCCGGCCGCGCAAGGCGATCGCCCCGCTCAAGGAGTCCGGCGAGCGCTGGCTGGAGATCATGGAGGCGGCGCACCGCCTCGGCGTCGAGTCCACCTCCACCATGCTGATGGGCACCGGCGAGACCAACGCCGAGCGCATCGAGCACCTGCGGATGATCCGCGACGTACAGGACCGGACGGGCGGCTTCCGCGCGTTCATCCCGTACACGTACCAGCCGGAGAACAACAAGCTGAAGGGCCAGACGCAGGCCACGCTCTTCGAGTACCTGCGGATGATCGCCATCGCCCGGATCTTCCTGGACAACGTCGCCCACATCCAGGGCTCCTGGCTGACCACCGGCAAGGAGGTGGGCCAGCTGTCGCTGCACTACGGCGCCGACGACCTGGGCTCGATCATGCTGGAGGAGAACGTCGTCTCCTCGGCCGGTGCCAAACACCGCTCCAACCGCCTGGAGATCATCGACCTGATCCGCAAGGCGGACCGGGTGCCGGCCCAGCGCGCCACCACCTACGAACACCTCGTCGTCCACGACGACCCGGCGAACGACCCGGTCGACGAGCGTGTGGTCTCGCACATCTCGTCCACGGCGATCGACGGCGGCACGGCCCACCCGGAGCTGAAGCTCCTCGGCGCCAACTGAGCCCGGCCGGTCCGAGGCAGCCTTGCTGACAGTTCACGCCGCCGACGCGGTCATCGGCGCCCCGGACGGGGCGGACTCCGTGGCCGTGGACGGCGGCACGGTCGTCGCCATCGGCCGGTACGCGGAGCTGACCGCCGCCCGTCCGCAGGCCAGGGTCAGGCGCTGGTCCGGGCTGATCACCCCCGGGCTGCTGAACGCGGCGGCCCCGGCCCTGCTGGAGGCCGCCTACCACCCGGACCCGCGCGAGGCCGACGAGCACGGCACCGAACCGCTCACCGGCGACGCGCTCACCGCACTCGGCATGGACGACGCCCGCTGGGGCGCGAGCGCCCGGCGCGGGCTGCAACGGATGCTGCGGCACGGCACGACCGCCGTGCGGGGCCCGTTCACCCGCCCCGCCGTACGCACCGCGGTCGCCCGCTCGGGGCTGCGCGTCCACGCCCCCGGCCCTGCGCCGGAAGCGGCGTCGCTCGACCCACTGGCATCCGTGCCGGAGCCGGGCGACGCGTTCGCGGCGGCGCTGACCGTCGGCGGCCCCGCGGACCTGGCGGTGTTCGGCGTACCGGACCTGGCGGCCCTGCGCACCGAGGGCGCCGGGAGCTGCACGGCGACGGTGCTCGGCGGGCGGCTGGTCTTCCGCCGCAGCTGACGCGCGCGGTTGATGCGGACGCGCGGTGGTGTGCGCGAACGGTTGATGTGTACGCGCGGTTGACGCGCACGGTTGACTACGTGTGCGTGGTCGACATGCGCGCACATAGGCACGTACGCGCGGGCCGGCTCACGGGACCTGCGGGCCGCCCAGGTAGCGGCCCTCGGCGTCGTACGGCCAGGCGTTGGAGACGCACCCCTTCAGCCCGTATATCTGCTGCATCATCGCGGGGGCGGGGCGCCCCTTGCCCGAGCAGGTCTCGTGGCCGTGGCCCAGCCAGTGGCCGACCTCGTGATTGATGATCAGGGCCCGGTACTCGGCGAGCGGGCCGTGGAACTCGGGCGATCCCCGCTGCCAGCGCTTGAGGTTGACCATGACGTCGGTGCCGACCCGGCAGTTCACCTCGCCATGGGTGTCGAGGCCGCTCCTGCCGCAGATGGCGTCGGTGGTCCCCGGCGTGGCGATCCGGATGACGAGCCCGGCCGGCCCTTCGGAGACCCGGCGGAAGGTGTGCTCGCCGTGGTGCGACCAGCCGCGTGGCGCGGCCAGGATCCCGGCGATCTCGGCGGCGGCCCGGTCCGGGTCGACGCCCGATCCGTTCTCCACCTCGACCCGGTACGCCATGCCCTTGCTCCGGCCCGCGCCCTTGTCCTTCTTGTCCCCGCCCCTGTCCCCGGCATCGGGAGCACCGGCGACGGTGAACGTGCCGGCGCCCGGCGAACTCCCGGACGCGGACGGCGTGGACGCCTTCCCCTCGGCGCCGGTGCTCTCCCGGGGCCCCAGCACGGCGGCGGCACAGAGCAGCGCCACCGGGACGGCGACGGCGACGAGCAGGCGACCCCGGCGGCGTTCCGGCTGCGACCTGACGCGTGCGTCTCGTACGGACATCTGGGCTCCCCCCTGGATCCCGGTGGCTCGGTGCCCCTTCAGTCTGACCGCCGGTGGAACGGATTGGTTCAGTCCACTCGGGTAACGACTTGCGACCGGCGCGGAGCGGCCGGGACCGGGCTGCTTGAATGGGTGGGTGACCCGAGCATCCCTGGACAAGCAGCCGCACGAAGTCGCCACGATGTTCGACGGCGTGGCGGCGAACTACGACCTCACCAACGACGTGCTGTCGCTCGGCCAGGCCCGGCTGTGGCGCAAGGAGGTCGCGAAGGCGGTGCACGCCCGGCCCGCGGAGAAGATCCTCGACCTGGCCGCGGGCACGGCGACGTCGTCACTGCCGTTCGCCGCGACGGGCGCGTACGTCGTGCCGTGCGACTTCTCCCTCGGCATGCTCCAGGAGGGCAAGAAGCGCAACTCCTGGCTGCCCTTCACCGCGGGCGACGCCACCAGGCTGCCGTTCCGTGACGAGACCTTCGACGCGGTGACGATCTCCTTCGGGCTGCGCAACGTCCAGGACACGGACGCGGCGCTGCGCGAGCTGTACCGGGTGACCAAGCCGGGCGGCCGGGTGGTGATCTGCGAGTTCTCTTCGCCGACCTGGACGCCGTTCCGCACGGTCTACACCGAGTACCTGATGCGGGCGCTGCCGCCGGTCGCCCGCGCGGTGTCCTCCAACCCCGACGCGTACGTCTACCTCGCCGAATCCATCCGTGCCTGGCCCGACCAGCCCGGACTCGCGGCCGCGCTCCAGCGGGCCGGCTGGTCGAAGGTCGCCTGGCGCAACCTCACGGGCGGTGTGGTGGCGCTGCACCGGGGCGTACGCCCCTGAGCGCGGTCCCGCTTGCCGCAGGCAACGCCCCTTGTGGACGGCGCCCTTTGCGGACGGCGCCCCTTGCAGACGGCGCTTCTTGCTGTCGGCGCCTCCTGTAGGCAACGCTTCGGCGAATTCCGGCGCAGGGAACCGGGTGGCGGGGTAGACGTGTCCGTTGAAACGCACATGTCTTCCCCGACGTCGTCCCCCTCCCCGTTCCTGCCGCCGGAGCCCGCATGCCGTTGTACTGCCCCTTCTGTGGAACACCGGCCCCGGACGGGGCGCGCTTCTGTATGAAGTGCGGGCGCGAACGCCCGACGACCACCGACGCGGCACCGGTCGCCGCCCCGCCGGCCATGCCGGCCGCTCCGCCCCGGCCCGAGCCGCTCGGACCGCTGTCCCACCAGCCCCCGCCGCCCGGCCACACGCCGATGCCGGCCGCTCCACCTCCGCCGGGCCCGCCCGGCCAGGTGGTTCCGTCGCCCCTCGGCGCCTTCTTCGGCCGGACCTTCCGGGGCGACTGGGCGGGTTCGGCGAAGGCGGCCGCCTGGCCCACCGGAGTGATCCTGGCCCTCGCGGTCGCGCTCGCCGTCCCCTCGTACGGGCAGGGCGACGACATCGTCGTCGGCTGGGGCGACCGGCTGCGGATCGCGCTGGCGATGCTGCTCCAGGCGTTCGGCGGCGGCTTCGAGCTGCGGTCCACCGGCCCGTTCGGCGGCGGTTTCGAGAGCGGCGGTCCCTACGGCGACGGCGATGCCGGCGGCATGTCGCAGGGCGGCGCCTCGCTGGCCGTGGTCCCGCTGACCGTCACCGCGCTGTGGGTGGGCGCGCTGGTCCTCGGCGCCCGCCGGGCCCGTGCGCAGGGCGGCGGACTGGAGGCGGCGGTACGGATCGGCCTGGTGGCCTCCGCCGCCGTGCTGGTCCTCGGACTGTTCGCCCAGCCCGATGTCGCGGGCGTATCGGTCTCGTCCGCGCCGCTCCTCGCCACGCTCGGGGCGCTGGTCATCTCGCTGCTCGTCACCGGCGGAGTGCTCCAGCGCGACGCCGCGGCACAGTGGCTGGCCGCGCGCCCGGCGGCGCTCACCACGGTCCGGGCGGTGGGAACGGCCGTACGGGCCCTCGGCGCGGTGCTCCTGCTCTGCGGCCTGGTCGGGTACATCGTGTACGCCAACACCGACGGCGTGGACGGCGAGGCCATGCTGATCGCGCTGCCGCTGCTGCCGAACATCGGCCTGGCGGTGCTCGGGCTGAGCTGGGGCGCCCCGGTCGAGTACGACATGCGCGGACGGATGAACCTCTTCGGCTCGGGCCTGGAGCACGGCTCCGTCGGGCTGTCCGAACTGGGCGAGGAAGTGAACGGCTGGGCGGTGACCGGAGCGCTGGCCATCGGGCTGGTCTGTGCGCTGGCCGTGGGCCTCTGGGCCGCGCGGCGTTCGGCGGACCGCCGCGAACAGGCCACTGCGGGCGCGCTGTTCCTCGGGATGTTCCTGGTGCTCAGCGGCATCGGCGGAGTGTCCTTCGAGCTGTCGGGCGGCTTCGGGGACATGGGCGGCCAGGGCACGGCGGAGCTGGCGACGAGCGGGTCGGACGCGCTGCTGTTCGGCCTGCTCTGGGTGGGCGGCGCGGTGCTCGTGGCACCGCATCTGCTGCGGCTGACGGGGCGGGCGAATCCGGCCGCGCCACAGGCGCCGGTGCCGGGGCCGGTGCCGGGGCCGGTGCCGACATTGGGTTCGGCACCGGGGCCCGAGCCCATGCAGACGCCCATGCAGTCTCCGTCGCCGATGCCGCCGCTTCCGGGCACGGCGCCGGAGGCCCCGACAACGGTGGTCCCGCCGACGCCGGCCGCGTACGGCCCCGCTGCGGCGGACCCGACCCCGCCCCCGTACGACATGCAGACCGTCGCACTGCCCACCGATCCCGCACCCACAGCGGCCCCCACATCCGCACCCGCACCCACACCCGCATCCGCGACCATCGCCCCGCCCGGCTCCCGCAAGCGCTCCGCCCTCGTCTGGACCGGCACCCTCGTCGCGGCGCTGCTCGTCGGTGGTGGGGCGACGGCCGGGGTACTGACCCTGACGGACGGCGCAGGCGGAGGCGGGGCCGGAGCGGTCGAGGACGACAGGCCCACCGCCGAGGCCCGGAACAGCAGGCCACCCTCGGCCGAGCCGACGCGGCAGCAGACCCCCTCCAC
>NZ_JBCEWQ010000243.1:0-8285 GCF_038448545.1 Streptomyces sp. CLV115 | reverse complement strand
CCCCCCGCGGCGCCCCCCCCCCCCCCCCCCCCCCCCAGGGCCCTGGTTCCGTGCCCGAAGGGTCAGGCGAGACCCGGGCCCCGTACCGGAATGCTGGTGAACGTCGGCGCGGTGGCGGGCTCGGTGAAGAAGTCGTTGCCCTTGTCGTCGACGACGATGAACGCGGGGAAGTCCTCGACCTCGATCTTCCAGACCGCCTCCATGCCGAGCTCCTCGTACTCGACGACCTCGACCTTCTTGATGCAGTCCTGCGCGAGCCGGGCCGCCGGTCCGCCGATCGAGCCCAGGTAGAAACCGCCGTGCGCGTCGCACGCGTCGGTGACCTGCTTGGACCGGTTGCCCTTGGCGAGCATCACCTTGGAGCCGCCCGCCGCCTGGAACTGCGCGACATAGCTGTCCATGCGGCCGGCCGTCGTCGGGCCGAAGGAGCCGGAGGCGTACCCCTCGGGCGTCTTCGCCGGGCCCGCGTAGTAGACCGGGTGGTCCTTCAGGTACTGCGGCATCTCCTCGCCCGCGTCCAGCCGCTCCTTGATCTTGGCGTGCGCGATGTCGCGGGCCACGACCAGCGGACCGGTCAGCGAGAGCCGGGTCTTGACCGGGTACTTGGTCAGCTCGGCGAGGATGTCGTCCATCGGCCGGTTGAGGTCGATCTCCACACTGTGCCGTTGAGCGTCTTCGCCGCGGGCACCGGCCTCGTCGAGGTGCTCGTCCGTGGTGTCCGGCAGGAAGCGGGCCGGGTCCTTCTCCAGCTGCTCCAGGAAGACGCCCTCCGCGGTGATCTTCGCGGTGGCCTGGCGGTCGGCCGAGCAGGACACGGCGATCGCCACGGGCAGCGAGGCGCCGTGCCGGGGGAGGCGGACGACGCGCACGTCGTGGCAGAAGTACTTGCCGCCGAACTGCGCGCCGATGCCGATCTTCTGCGTCAGCTCGAAGACCTTCTCCTCCAGCTCCTTGTCCCGGAAGCCGTGGCCGGTGGGGGAGCCCTCGGCCGGCAGCTCGTCCAGGTAGTGCGCGGAGGCGTACTTCGCGGTCTTCAGCGCGAACTCCGCCGACGTACCGCCGACGACGATCGCCAGGTGGTACGGCGGGCAGGCGGCCGTGCCCAGCGAACGGATCTTCTCCTCCAGGAACTTCATCATGGAGGCCTCGTTCAGCACGGCCTTCGTCTCCTGGAAGAGGAACGACTTGTTGGCCGAGCCGCCGCCCTTCGCCATGAAGAGGAACTTGTACGCGCCGCCGTCGGTGGCGTACAGCTCGACCTGGGCGGGGAGGTTCGAGCCGGTGTTCTTCTCCTCCCACATGGTGAGCGGAGCCATCTGCGAATAACGCAGGTTGAGCTTGGTGTACGCGTCGAAGATGCCGTGCGACAGCGCCTCCTCGTCACCGCCCTCGGTGAGGACGTTCTGCCCGCGCTTGCCCATGACGATCGCGGTGCCGGTGTCCTGGCACATCGGCAGTACGCCCGCCGCCGCGATGTTCGCGTTCTTCAGCAGGTCGAGCGCGACGAACTTGTCGTTGGACGAGGCCTCGGGATCGTCCACGATCCGCCGCAGCTGCGCCAGGTGGGCGGGGCGCAGGTAGTGCGAGATGTCGTGCATGGCCTCGGCGGCCAGGGTGCGCAGCGCCTCCGGAGCGACCTTGAGGAACGTACGGCCGTCGGCCTCGAAGGTGGAGACACCCTCGGAGGTCACCAGACGGTACGGCGTGGTGTCCTCTCCCAGAGGGAGCAGATCGGAGTACGCAAACTCTGGCATTACGGCCATTCCTCACTCGGCAGACGGCGGCTGACCTCCCTTGGGCAGCGCACCCACCAGGGTAGAACGCCGCACGAGCGCCGAAGCTGTGAGGTAAGGCTCAGTTCGGCCACTCCCGGGCGGCGGTCTCGGGGGGTCGGGTACGACACGGCGGAGGCGGGGCAGGGGCTAGTCGCGATCTATCGCGTTTGGGTACGCTGGGTCGGTGGACCTCGAAAAGCAGCCCCAGCAGCCCCAGCGACCGGTGGCCCCGGCGGAACCGGCGGAGCCTGTGGCCCCGGCGGCCCCGACGGCACCGGTGGAACCTGCCGGCATCCGCGCCTCGGACGCGGACCGGGACCGGATCGCGGACATCCTGCGGGAAGCCATGGCCGAGGGCCGGCTCACCGCCGACGAGCACGCCGAGCGGGTCGACGCGGTCTATCGCGCCAAGACCGTCGGCGAGCTGGAACCGCTGGTGCGGGACCTGCCCGCCCCGGGTGGTGCCCCCCGTGCGGCCGCCGCCCCCGGCGCCTACGGTCACGAGGGCCCCACCGGCCCCAGTGGCCCCGCCGAGAACCTGGTGGCGATCTTCAGCAGCTCGACCCGCAAGGGCCGTTGGCGGGTCGGCGGCCGTACGAACGCCTTCGCGCTCTTCGGCAGTGTGGAGGTCGATCTGACCGAGGCGCTTTTCGGTCAGAGACTCACGGTCGTCAATGCGACCTCCATCTTCGGGAGCGTCGAAATCAAGGTCCCCGAGAACATCTCGCTGCGTGGCAGCGGCACGGGCGTCTTCGGTAATTTCGAAGTCGCCACCCTGGAATCCGCGGACCCCGAGGCGCCGGTGGTCGTGGTCAACGGCTATTCCGTGTTCGGCAGTGTGGAGGCGAAGCCCAAGCGGGGGAAGTTCATCGCGGACCTTCAGGACCGGCTGCGCAAATACCTCGGATAGCTCCCGCGAAACCGCTCCGAACCATCCTTCGAAACTCCGCAGGAACTTCGCAGGAACTCCGCCGGTGCTCCTTCTGAACTGCTGCGGAACTCTCTCGGGACCGCTCCGGAGCCGCTTCGGGACGCCATCGGAACTGCTTCGAAAACAAGCCAGATTCCTTGTCGGCCGCTATTGCGCACCCCCGGCCGAGTGCCACTCAGTGCATAGGCGCGCGCACAGCGGGTAGGGACTGCTGCATCGTCTCTCGCTCGCGAAGCCGTCGTCAGGAGTAGACCGTGCTGCAACTGCCGCATCAGCCCCTGCAGGTCGCCGCCGTCCCTCCCCAGCGCACCCCCGCGCGGGAGGACCAGGCCGGCCCCTGGCATTCGGAGGCGGTGTGCCGCCGGGATGAAGCCGGGCTGTTCTTCGCCCCGTCGAAGGAGCCGACTGCTGCCAGGCTCGCCCGCGAGGAGTCCGCGAAGCGGGTCTGCGCGCGCTGCCCGGTGATGATCGAATGCCAGGAACACGCGCTCATACAGCCGGAGCCGTACGGGGTGTGGGGCGGGCTCACCGCCGCCGAGCGCCGTGTGGTGCTGGCCCGGCGCAGACGTCGCGAGATGGAGCGCAAGGCCTCGTCCGCCGCCGGCGCGACGGGCCGGATCGCCGCGGCGGGCTGAACGGAGCCGACCGGTCGGGGCACAGAAGCCGACCGGCCGGGGCGGGCCCGCACGGCCGGTACGCGAAGAGGCGCCCCCACCGCACATGGGGGGCGCCTCTTCGCGTACCGCTGCCGGCGGTCTCCGGGACGGGACCGGTACCGGCTCCCCGGGCCTCTCGGGCCTCCCGGACCGCCCTGCTTCCCTTGCCCTGCTCTCGCGCGTTCTCTACTTCGCGCGGTCGAAGTCGATCGCGCTGTAGGCGCGCAGCTTCGAGAGCCGGTGCGTGGAGTCGATCTTCCGGATTGTGCCGGACTTGGAGCGCATGACGATCGACTCGGTGGTCGCGGTCTCCGCGCGGTACCGCACGCCGCGCATCAGCTCGCCGTCGGTGATGCCGGTCGCGACGAAGAACACGTTGTCGCCGCTGACCAGGTCGTCGGTGGACAGCACCCGGTCCAGGTCGTGCCCGGCGTCCAGCGCGCGCCGGCGCTCGGCCTCGTCCTTCGGCCAGAGCTTGCCCTGGATGACGCCGCCGAGGCACTTTATGGCGCAGGCCGAGATGATGCCCTCGGGGGTGCCGCCGATGCCCATCAGCAGGTCGACGCCGGTCCCCTCGCGGGCGGCCATGATCGAGCCGGCGACATCGCCGTCGGAGATGAACTTGATCCGGGCGCCGGTCTCGCGGATCTCCTTGACGATGCCCTCGTGGCGCGGGCGGTCGAGGACGACGACCGTGACGTCCTCGGGAGCGGAGTTCTTGGCCTTCGCGACCCGGCGGATGTTCACCGAGACGGGGGCGTTGATGTCGACGAAGTCGGCGGCCTCGGGGCCGGTGACCAGCTTGTCCATGTAGAAGACGGCCGACGGGTCGAACATGGCGCCGCGGTCCGCGGCGGCCAGTACGGCGATCGCGTTCGGCATGCCCTTGGCGTTCAGGGTGGTGCCGTCGATCGGGTCGACGGCGATGTCGACCTCGGGGCCGGTGCCGTCGCCGACGCGCTCGCCGTTGAACAGCATGGGGGCTTCGTCCTTCTCGCCCTCGCCGATGACGACGACGCCGTTCATCGAGACGGTGGAGACGAGGGTCCGCATGGCCTTCACGGCGGCGCCGTCGGCGCCGATCTTGTCGCCGCGGCCCACCCAGCGCCCCGCCGCCATGGCGGCGGCCTCGGTGACCCGGACCAGCTCCAGGGCGAGGTTGCGGTCGGGGGCCTCGGGGGAGACCTCTAGCTGGGACGGCAGATGATGCTCGGACATCGGAGCGCACCTTTCTGTACGGCGACGACCGGAAGAGGGTGCTGTGACTCTATCGTCAGGTCGACAAAATGAGCAGACCGGGTCACTTATGAGCGGCTGCCCCCGGGTCGGGCCCGTCGGGCCTAATGCGACCATGGACCCGTGGCTAGCAAGCGAGGCAAGCAGACGGTGCGGGACATGTTCCTGTCGATGGCGGTCATCTCCGCTGCGGCAGGCGTTGTTTACATCTTCGTTCCGCACGACGAGAACGCCAACCCGGTCAAGGCGGTCGACTACCGGGTCGAGCTCCTGACGGCCCGCCGCGCGGCGCCGTACCCCGTGGTCGCCCCGGACGGTCTGACCGGGAAGTGGAAGCCGACCTCGGTCAGCTACGACCGCAAGGCGGGCAACAGCTGGCACCTGGGCTTCCTCGACCCGGAGGGCAAGTACGTCGCGGTGGAGCAGTCCACCTCCCCGGCGAAGAAGTACGTCACCGAGGTCAGCCAGGACGCCAGGAACACCGGGCGCACGAAGCAGGTCGCGGGCGAGACCTGGCAGCACTGGGAGGGCTCGAAGTACGACGCCCTGGTGCGCCACGACAAGGGCTCGACCACCGTGGTCACGGGCTCCGCATCCCCGGACCGGCTGGCGGAGATGGCCGCCGCACTCAAGGCTTCCTGACGTCGTACGTACGGAAGAAGGCCCTGGAGCACCGAATCGAGTGCTCCAGGGCCTTCTCCGTACGCCGCGGGCGCGGTGGGCGCGGTGGCGCGGCGGTGGCCGGACCGGGACGGCCGCCTCCGGGGCGGCCGACTCGGACGGTCCGACTCAGACGGTCGTGACGACCTCGTCGTAGGCGAGGCGCGGCAGGCGCGGGAACCAGGCGTCCTCGCCCGGCTTGCCGATGTTGACGACCATCAGGAGGCTGTGGTCGCCGTCCAGGAACTCCTTCTCGATGCCCGAGGCGTCGAAGCCGGTCATCGGGCCGGCGGCCAGGCCGGCGGCGCGGATGCCGATGAGGAAGTACGCGGCCTGCAGCGCGCCGTTCAGCGAGGCGGCCGACTCACGGACCGGGCGCTCGGAGAAGAACGCGTCCTTGGCCTGCGGGAAGTGCGGCAGCAGGGCCGGGAGCTCCTCGTGGAACTCGTTGTCGGTGGCCAGGATCGCGACCAGCGGGGCGGTCGAGGTCTTCGGCTGGTTGCCCTCGGCCATGTGCTTCACGAGGCGCGCACGGGCGTCGTCGGAGCGGACCAGGACGACGCGCAGCGGCGACTGGTTGAACGCGGTCGGCCCGTACTTGACCAGGTCGTAGATCGCCTGGACCTGCTCCTCGGTCACCGGCTCGTCGGTGAAGGTGTTGGCGGTGCGGGCCTCACGGAAGAGGAGGTCCTGGGCGGCGGGGTCAAGAGCGAGGGACATCGTGCGTGTTGCCTTCCGGACGTACACATGGATCGACTGACGCGGATCACGGTAACCCGGAGATAGGTTAACTTTCAACTAAAAGTGTCCCGGGGTGATCTGTTCCACAGCGATTCCGGCAGCCCCGGCGGTTCCGGCGGTCGGATCGACCCTGGCAGCCACCGGACGTCCCCGGCGGCCGGAGCGGCCCCGGACTTCCTGGTCGGCCTCAGCGGACCCGGTGGCTCCGGCGGCCACCTGACATCCCGGCGGTCACCGTATATCCCGGCGGTTCCGGGCAACCCGGCGGTCCCGAACACCCTGGTGACCACAGCGGCCGCAGCGGCCACAGCGGACCGCCGCTGTCACAGCTGTCACCGGGCGTCCTGGTGGCCACAGAGGCCGCAGTCGGCCACCGCTGCCACAGCTGCCACAGCTGTCACCGGGCGTCGTCGTGGGGCTCAGCCGTTGTCGGCCGTTGCCGACGTCGTCGCTGCCGCCGTGCCGCCGCCGCTCTCCTGGGAGTCGGCCGGGCCGGCCAGTGCCGCGTCCAGCCGGGCGCGTGCGCCCTCCAGCCAGTGCCGGCACACCTTCGCCAGCTCCTCGCCCCGCTCCCAGAGCGCGAGCGACTCCTCCAGCGTCGTACCGCCGGCCTCCAGGCGGCGCACCACCTCGATCAGCTCGTCACGGGCCTGCTCGTAGCCGAGCGTGCCCGTGGCACCAGCCGCCGTAGTCGCGTCGTCCGTCATGCGTCCCACCCTACGTTCCGGCCCACCGGGAGCCTGTGACCTCGTCCGTCCATGAATCCGACCCCGTTCACTCGCTCACCCGCACGGCGAACTCGCCCCCCGAGACCCGCGCCCGCAGCACCTCGCCCGGCGCCCCCGCGTCCTCGGGAGCCCGCACGACGTGGCCGTCGGGCCGCTGCAATACCGCGTATCCGCGCTCCAGCGTCGCCGCGGGCGACAGCGCGACGACCCGCGCCCGGGTGTGGGCGAGCTCCGAATCGGCCCGGTCCAGCAGATGCCCCAGCACCCGCCGGCTCCGCCCGACCAGCGCGTCGATCTCCGCCGCGCGCTCGTCCACCATCCGCTGGGGCTGCTCCATCGACGGCCGGCCCAGGGCGTGCGCCAGACCCCGCTCCTCCCGGTCCAGCAGCCCCCGTACCGAGCGCAGTGCCCGGTCGCGCAGCTGCCGCACCCGGTCCAGCTCCTCGCCCACGTCCGGCACGATCTTCTTCGCCGCGTCCGTCGGCGTGGAGGCGCGCAGGTCCGCGACCAGGTCGAGCAGCGGGGAGTCCGGTTCGTGGCCGATCGCCGACACCACCGGCGTGCGGCACGCGGCCACCGTCCGGATCAGCTGCTCGTCCGAGAACGGCAGCAGGTCCTCGACGCTGCCGCCGCCCCGCGCAACGACGATCACATCGACGTCCGGCAGGTCGTCCAGCTCCTTCACCGCCTGGACCACCTGATTGACCGCGTGCACACCCTGCACCGCAGCGTTGCGCACCTCGAAGCGCACTGCGGGCCACCGCCGGCGGGCGTTCTCCAGCACATCGCGCTCGGCCGCCGACGCCCGCCCGCAGACCAGGCCGATCAGCTGCGGCAGGAACGGCAGGGGTTTCTTCCGGTCGAGCGCGAAGAGTCCTTCCGAGGCCAGCGACTTCTTCAGCTGTTCCAGGCGGACCAGCAGCTCACCGATGCCGACCGGCCGTATCTCCGTGGCCCGCAGGGACAGCTGGCCGCGCGGCGCGTACCACTCCGGCTTGGCCAGGACGACGACCCGCGCACCCTCCGTCACCACATCCGCGATCCGGTCGAAGACCTGCCGGAAGCACGTCACGCTGACCGAGATGTCCTGTGACGGGTCGCGCAGCGTCAGGAACACCACTCCGGCACCCGGACGCCGCGACAGCTGGGTGATCTGCCCCTCGACCCAGACCGCCCCGAGCCGGTCGATCCAGCCGCCGATGAGCCGCGACACATCACCTACGGGCAGCGGAGCTTCCGCGGACGTTTGGAGAGCCATGCGAGGGAGCGTATCCGCCCCCACCGACAGACCGGGCGCATCAGCCCCGCCGACAATCGAGCGGCCACGACAGCGGCCACGAAAGCGGCCACGGCAGCGGCCACGACGAGGACAGCGCGAAGACCGCGCCCGCCCGGTTCACAGCCACCCGCGCCCGCCCTTGCCCCCGGCTCGCACCACGTACACCGCCCGGTTCACGCCTCCCCGTCCGCCCGGCTCACGCCACCCGTACCCGTCCGGCTCGCAGCCGCCCACGCCCCCTCGCACCACGTACACCACCCGGTTCACGCCACCCCCCCC
>NZ_JBCEWQ010000242.1:0-8288 GCF_038448545.1 Streptomyces sp. CLV115 | reverse complement strand
CAACCGCCTCAAAGGCTTCCGGGCTGTTGCCACCCGCTACGAAAAGCGCGCCTACATCTACCTCGGCACCGTCACACTCGCAGCCCTCGCTATCTGGCTCCGGACATGATCCGAGAAACAGCGCCTAATGGTGGGGCTAAAGCTGCAGGCTGTGCGGTGCGGGAAGAAGAGGAGCTGACCGCCAGTGCCCGCTTGCGCGTGGTAGACGCAGACGGCGACGTGGTACTTCGCAGCATGCTCGGGCGCGTCCAGGAAGGCCAGGACCTCCCCCGTGTGGTCGTTGGTGGTCGACTGCCAGTCGTACAGGTCATTGTCGTTGACCATGTACGAGAGCGGCTCCTCCAGCGACCACCCTGAGGTGGCCAGAGCCTCGACGATGGTCCCGACCGTGATTTCTCGCGCAAACGTGAAGTCGATGTCTGCGGTTCTGGACGACACAGAGGCTCCTGGTGAGGCGATCAGCGGCACCGCATCGTCGCCGATGGCGTGGATGGCTGTCGATTGATTTGACGGCTTAGCTGCATGAGGTGTCTTTCCCCGCGATAGCCAGGGAGAGAGGTGCCACCCAGGGCAGGGTGGTTTTGTTCACGAGTTGCGGGTTCTGGCACAGATCTTGGGGAACCGTCGCGGAGCGTGACATCGTTGTTCGATTGCGAGGGCCTGGCTCGTACGAGACGGCGCACGCCTTGTCGCCTGACGGCCGGAAGTGACAATCCATCAGGTGCACTCCGTTCGCTGCTGTGGTCGGCGCTGGACCGCGATGGTGCTGGTCATGCAGACCGACGCGCTGTTCTGGGACTCGCTGGTGTTCGAGGGGATCGACGAGGTGGAGGTCGAGGCGGTTACGGCCGCGTTCGGCACAGTTGAGGTGGTGGCGAGAGGTCGCGCGGTCGCGGTGGCATGTCCGGACTGCGGCCTCTTCTCGGATCGAGTCCACGATCGTTACCAGCGGAGGCTGAAGGACCTTCCGCTCGCTGATCAGGGCCTTGCGATCCGGCTGACGGTCAGGCGTTTCATCTGTGGGTCGGCAGACTGCCCGCGCCGGACGTTCGCCGAGCCGTTCTCCCGGCTGGCTGTCCCGCACGCGCGGTTCACCACGAGGCTCAACCGTGCTCTGGAACGGGTGGGACTCGCCCTGGCGGGGCGGGCTGGCGCTCGGCTGGCGGCCCAGCTCGGCTTCGGTGCGGGGCGGATGACCTTGTTACGCAGGGTCATGGCACTGCCCGATCCGCGATTCAGTACTCCACGGGTGCTGGGCGTGGACGACTTCGCGATCCGTCGCGGCCAGACCTACTCCACGGTCTTGACCAGCGTCGAAGACCATCGCGTGGTCGACGTGCTCCCGACCCGCGAGGGCGGACCGCTGGCCGCCTGGCTGATCCGCCACCCCGGCGTGGAGATCATCTGCCGGGACCGGGCGGGCGCCTACGCCGAGGGCGCCCGCCGCGGCGCCCCTGGTGCCCTGCAGGTCGCAGACCGGTTTCATCTGTGGCAGGGCCTCGGCCGGGCCGTAGAGACCTGCGTCGCCGCCCATCGCGACTGCCTGCGCAACCCGATGCCCAGCGGCACGCTGCCGCTGGACACCCCACCGGCTTCCGGTCGGCCGCAGAACGGCGTGGAGCCGGTCGGCCGGCGAGCCGAGCGGAAGAAGGCCGCACATGCCCTGGTCCACGAGATGCTCGCCCAGGGTCACTCACGTCGGCGATCGCCCGGCACCTGGGCTGGGGCCTCAGCACCGTACTCCGATACGCGAACGCCGCACGCTGGCAGGACACCATCCGCGACAACCGGCCCCGGCCCAGCAGGCTGGACCCTTACAAGCCCTACCTGGAACGACGATTTGCTGAAGGATGCACCAGCGTCACCCAACTCCACGGCGAGCTGGTCGCCGAGCAAGCTCCCGTCACCTACGGCATGGTCCGAGCCCACATCGCCACCTTGCGTGGGACTCCGTCCGCCGCACCGCCGCGGCCGCCGACGGTACGGCAAGTGACCGGGTGGATCACCCGCCACCCCGCCGCCCTTAACGAGGAAGACAGCGTCGGCCTCAAGGACGTCCTGGCCCGCTGTCCCGAACTGGACATAACCGCCGGGCACGTCCGCGATTTCGGTGAGATCCTCACCGGCCGCCTCGGCGCCACGCTCCCTGCCTGGATCGGCGCAGTCGACGCCAGCCAGCTGCCCGGGATCACCGGCTTCGCACTCCATCTGCGCCGGGACCTCGACGCCGTGGCCGCCGGCCTCACCCTGGACTGGAGCTCCGGCAGCATCGAGGGCGCCGTGAACCGCATCAAGAAGATCAAGAGACAGCTCTACGGCCGAGCCGGCCTTGAGATCAGAGATCGGCCGTCCAGATCCCGACAGGATGGTCACGCGAAGGGAGCCACAACTGAGGCTGTGAGTCGCGATGCCTCTCGTCAGCCTGCTCATCCCAGTGGAAACGGCCATTGGCATCAGGCCACGCGACTTGCAGCACGGGGAGAGGCGGCCGTCGGTAGAATCCGATGGCCTGCCCGAAGAAGGTCCGGTACCAGCTGCGATCGACCTGCCTGAGCGCGACTCGATACCCGTGGACGACATCAGGATGGCTCTGGCCGTCCGCGAGCACTTCGCCTGCGGCGGACTTCTCTCCGAGCGTGTTGAGCATGCGGTGCATGGCATGGACATCGAGCCCGAACATGGCGAGTTCAGGTCTGCCGTGGGTGTGCGCGAGGCCGATCGTGTAGGCGAATCCAGGACCGATCTCGTCTTCGGGAACCATCACGACGTGCCATCCGTGCTGCTGCACGTGCTCGATGACCGTCAGATCCATGCGGTCCACTTCGTCCCGGTCGCCGTAGTCATGGCAGAGGACACACCGGCACTGGAACGGATCATCAGTCATGTGCGGAGGGTACGAGGTGAGTCTTCAGATCGAGCAACCGGGGTTTGGACCCTCTCAATCGAACAGTGCCATCACTCTCCGCGACGGCTCCCCAAGATCTGTGCCAGAACCACAACCCGTGAACAAAGCCACCGGGTCGCCCGCCTTCTGGTGGAGTCCACTCCACCAGAAACGGGGGGCTGCGTTCACTGCGCCACCAGGGGGCCGCGGGTGAGGATCTTCATCACGTCGCCGTTAGCGAACCCAAGGAGCACACCAGCATGACCAGTCACCACCCCCCGCGCATCGGCCGCAGGGCGATGCTCGTCACGGCGGCGAGCGCGATGGCAATGACCCTCACCCCTGCGGTGGCGCAGGCGGCCCCGACCGCCCAGCAGACCCCGGCGGCGACCGCCACCCGGGCTCAGGACCCCGTCGTCCGCGAGCTGGACCGGATCGCCCGCCCGCTGCGGTCCACCGAACCCGGCGGGCAGACCACCGATCTGCGGGCCCTCGGCGCGATGATCGGCGGCGCGAAGGTCGTGGGCATGGGCGAGGCCACCCACGGCTCCCACGAGTTCTTCACCATGAAGGACCGGCTCTTCCGCTACCTCGTCGAGGAGAAGGGATTCCGCGCCTTCTCTCTTGAGTTCAGCTGGGCCGCCGGACTGCGGATCGACGAGTACCTCCAGACCGGAAAGGGCGACGCCCGGAAGATCGCCGAGGAGAACCTCACCAAGTCCCCCTGGGACCGCGAGGAATTCGTCCGCCTCATCGAGTGGATGCGCGACCACAACCGCCGCAACCCCACCCGTACCGTCCACTTCGTCGGCAACGACCTCTCCGGCCCGGCCATGACCGACGACCTTTTCGGCCGGATCACCGGCTACGTCCACCGGCACCACCCCGCGCTGGCACCCCGCGTCGACCACCTCTACGCCGGGCTGCGCCCCGTCGACGACGTCTTCGAGTACCTGAAGAAGCCGCTCGCCGAGCGACAGCTCTTCGCCGACCGGGCCCAGGAGGCGCACCAGCTGATCAGCGCGGCGCGCGGGCGCGACCGCCAGGCCCATGAACTGGCCGTGCAGAACGCCCGCTCAGTCGCCGACACCACCCGGTTCCTGACCGCGGATCCCAGCAACCCGGCCGCCATGCCCGACTTCCAGCGCCTCCGCGACGAGGCCATGGCCCGCAACGTCCTGTGGTGGCAGAAGCGCACCGGACACAAGATCCTGGTCTCCGCACACAACGACCACCTCGGCCTGATCGCCGGGACGGCCGCGATGTACCCCAAGACCCAGGGCTCCTTCCTCCGCGACGCGCTGGGCCGGAACTACCTGCCCATCGGCATGACCTTCGACCAGGGCTCCTTCCTCGCCACCTCCACCCCCATCGGCGGCGACTGGAAGAAGTTCACCGTCGACGCCGCTGCCCCGGGCACCAACGAGCACACCCTCGACCAGGTCCGCCACCGCGACTACTACGCCGACCTGCGCACCGCCGCCCCCGCCGCGCGCGGCTGGCTGGACACCGCCCGCCCCACCCGCAGCATCGGCACGCTGTTCAACGACCACTACCCCCTCTACGACCTGGCGCTCGGCCGCGCCTTCGACGCCCTGGTCCACCTCCACGGCGTACGGGAGGCGGACCTGCCCCGGCCGTGACACCTGAGAGGCCGGGCCCGTTGGTACGGACCCGGCCCCTCCCGGACACCGGCGGTGGTTCAGCGTGCCACAGCGCCGGTTGGCCGGGAGAGCACGGCGGGCCGTACACAGACGGCACCCGAACACGACCGGCCCACCACCGCACCCCCGGCACGCCACACCGCCAACGGCTCCCCGACCTCCCCGGCGGGGAACTTGGCATCCTCCCCTCCTCAGGACGGCAACGCTCGCCCCAGGACCTTCTGCCCCACCCCGCACAACCGGGCCAGAACCTCCCGCCCCGCGTTCAGCACCACCTCGCCATCCGCCCGCACACCCCCGCCCTCATGCCGGGGCCGGGAACCACGCCACCGCCAGCACGACCACAGGGCCTTCGCCTCCATCCCGTAGGAGGCCGCGGCACGGCCGATCAGCGACGACGTCATCTCCCCGGCAAGAGGAGCGATGCGAAAGACACCAGGCACCACACCGCCGACATCGACAGCCCAGCCACCATCAGACATCCGCACCCCTCCAGCTGTTACCCGGGCACCCAGACTGGCCCGAGCAGCATCAGGACGTCCGGCAAAACAGCGAAGAATAGCCCCGCCCGGTCAAAGGACGGTTCCTGCACACCCACCCTTACCAGCGCATGCCGAGGTGGTTGAGGTCGGTCCGTCGTTGTTCGGTGAGCCTGTCGGCGCGTTTGCGTACGTTGTCGAGCCATGTGCCGAGCTTGACCTCCACGACCCCGTCAGTGCCTGTCTGACGGCCCGCCAAGCCCGCTTCCGTGTCCACCTGCTCGATGTGCTTGCGGGGTACTCGCAGGTGTCCCTCGCGTGCGTGGTACTGCCGTGCGGCGGCGAGGTTGAGGGCCCACATGTCGTCCTGCGTCCGTTTCACTGGCCGCGCCTCCTGGGCCGGTTCGATTCCGAGGACGTTCTCCAGCAGCCATTGCTGCGCGGGCAACAACTGCTCCCACCCGAACCGCTGCGCCGTCACCCATCGTCCGAGGTCTTCGCCTTGCACGATCACTTTCCCGGCCGCCATGGGCAGGGCCCCGCCGTTCTGGAGAAGGTTCTGTACGAGGCGGAAGCAGCGTTGCCATCCCGTGTCCCATACCGGGCACCAGCCCGGGTCGATCTCTTCCAACGCTGCCTGCCGTGCCTCGGTCAGCGCTCCCGCACTGGTCTCGACAGCCAGACCGGCCTGCCTCCGCTCGGCGATCTGTTCCGTGGTCCGGGCGGCGTACCGTTGGTTCTTGGTCCAGGTCCCGACGGGGTATCCGTCCCAGACCGCGGTCGCGGGCGGCAGCAGGTGACCGTGCACCGTGGCCCAGGCTCGGGCTGCTGCGAGTCCTTCCTCGAACGCGATGTCCTGGTGGGACCAGACCATGCCCAGCCCGTCGAGCTGTTCCACCCGCCCCGCATCCAGATGTCCGGCCTTGTGGGACTTGCGCTGGTCGGCGAGCCAGGTCCCCAGCGGGAACCCTGCCGGAACCCAGTCATCGGGGGTGGTGTAGTCGTATGGCACCCGCAACCGCCTGGCCCCGGTCTCCTTCACATACCGGGCCGCAGCCTGGATACCGCGCCGCCAGAACGTGTTCTCCGGCTCGATCACCCGCAGCTTCACGAACCGTGCCAGCAGCGCCGGGTCCCGGGGTGTGCTGAACTTCAGCAGCTCCCGAGCGGGCGCACTCGGCCCCCGCTCACCTGCCGGCACCTCACGCTCAGCTGCCGCCTCGCCTGCCGCGCTTTCCTCGGCTTCCTCCGGGTGCCAACTCCCGCTCCGGATACGAGGATCCGCGAGGTGTTCGATCGTTTCGGTGTCGTGTGCCCGCAGCGCCGAGAGGACCTTCGCGAGGGTTCCGTAGGCGTCCGAGGTCAGCATTTCATCCGGCTTTTCACCCGGCGCGAGGAATACCGGAACAATCAGAGAAGCAATCTTCCCTTCACCGGGCTTGATTCTCAGGGCACGTCCAACCATTTGCACGATATCGATCATCGACCCCCGCGCGTCACAGAATACGACGGAATCACAATTAGCCGTATCGACGCCCTCGCCCAGCACCTTCACCGAGCTCAGCACCCGCAACACCGCCGGCACCAGCCCCTTCCCCGAACGCCCATCACCCCTGCTGCGCCCGCCGATGCCACCCTCGACGAGCTGCGCTTGGTGATGGCTCTGGTTCGTGATGATGTCGGAGGCGAACTCCTCCAGTACGGCGCGCCGGTGGGCGGGTGGGTGTTCGCCGTACAGCCAGTCTGCCCATACCCGTCCCGGTTCCGGGTACCGCCTGGGGTTGTCCTCCCATAGCTTCCGGGCTGCGTCGACGACACCGGTTGCCATCGCTTCGGCTTCACTGACCCGGCTGTGGAACGTCAGGACCTTGCGCAGGTTTTCCTCGGCGGCCGCGGTCACCAGTCCGGTCTGCAGTGCGGCGAGCCGTGCTCCGCGGGCGGCGTCCGACCCGTATCCGGCTTCCTGGCGCAGTTGGTGGAAATCGGGGTCGTTGATGTCGATGCACACCACCTGGTACGGCGCAACCAACCCTCGGCTCACCGCCTGGGAGAGCGTCAGTTTGTACGCCACCGGCCCGAACACCCGTGACCCCGGATCCATGCTCGCGACAAGCCGCGGCGCACCGCCCTCACCACTCCGGGCATGTTCGGGTGCTTCCCAGATCCGGGCCGTGGCGGTCATGTACAAACGGCGGGTCGCCGGCATCTTCGTCTGGTCGTGCACCACGGCCCACGGCTTACCCGCGTACCCACTGGTGCGGTGCGCCTCGTCGACGACCATCAGGTCCCACGCACCAAGCCCGGAACCATGGGCGCGCTGGAGGGTGCCGAGGCCGACGGCGGCGTACGTGGCGAACACCGTCACCCGCTCCAGACCCCGTGCCCAGGAGACGAGTTCGCCCGGATCGGTTGTGCACGGCACGCCGTCGGAGTCTTCCCCGCGTAGCGAGCACACCCCGACCATCGCCCCTGTACGGCCTCCTTCCCGCCACGCGGCCGCGGTCTGGGTCAGCAGATCCAGGGTCGGCACCAGGACCAGGACATGCCGCGCGCCGAGTTTCTCGGCGGCCGCGACGGCGATCAGGGTCTTGCCGGAACCGGTCGCGGCGATGACCTGGGTCCGCAGCCCCTCGGCCGGCAGATGCCCGCTCGCAGGCGTCTGAAGCGTCCTCAGAACCGCGTCGACCGCCTCCACCTGATGCGGAAACAACTCCTTCAGCGTCATCAAGATTTCCTCTGCTCGACTGCTTCAGATATATTTGCAAGCCAGAAAAGGCCTGGATCCCTGTGCAGCAACCTGCATTTTTCAGCGACAACCAAGACACAGAAAATCGACCCCAAGGACAGCGGCAGGGTGTCGGCTCACACTCCTTAATCTAGCTTGGCATTAAGAGTGACGCACACCGACTGCAGAAGTGTTTCTGACCGTCAGTCTGTAATCTGCGCAGCGGCCGTTCCTGTCAACCCCCGAACCCTCCTGATAGAGACTCAAGGGAGCAGAGACCGGGGAGGAAGCCCCGGTCTTCACGATCCGTCACCCACTTCCCGGCAAGGCCACCCCAACCAGTAGCCAGCCCAAGGGCCGTGCGGAGCATGGCCTGCGGCCTGGATCGCGGAGCGATCCAGGCCGCAGGCAACGGAGTTGACTGCCCGGGCCACGGAGTGGACCGGCAGCCCCGGACGAAGTCCGGGAACAACGCACGGAGTGCGTTGTCGTCTTCCGCCGCGTAGCGGCGGCGCGTCGTGTCTGCGGAGCAGACC
>NZ_JBCEWQ010000241.1:0-8299 GCF_038448545.1 Streptomyces sp. CLV115 | reverse complement strand
GCCGCAGATGCCGCCCCCCTCCCCGCCGCAGGCATCGCGCAAGCGCGTCTCCGGCCGGCAGAAGCTCACGGCGGTCGCGGTGTGCGCGGCGCTGGCGGCCGGTCTCGGATGGTTCGCCGTGGAGCAGCTGCGGGGGGACGGCGATCCGGGTGCGGGCGGCCGTCCGGGCCGGGGGCCCGTGTCGGAGCCGTACATCAAGACGCACCCGGTCCTGAAGGTGGGCGTCAAGGCCGACCAGCCCGGACTGAGCGAGAAGACCAAGGACGGAAAGTACCGCGGGTACGAGATCGACGTGGCCTACGCCATCGCGCAGGACATGGGCTACAGCCGCGACAAGGTCACCTTCGAGCCGGTGAGCAGCGAGAACCGGAGCACGATACTGCAGAAGGGCGATGTGGATCTGGTCATCGCCACCTACAGCATCACGGACGAACGCAAGCACGCCGAGGCCCCCGACTACAGCGTCGCGTTCGCCGGTCCGTACTACGTGGCGAGCCGGAGCTTCATGGTCCGCAAGAAGGCGAAGGCGGTGTCGATCGACGACACCAGGGTGCTGGAGAAGAAGCAGCTCGAAGTGTGCACGGCGCGGAGTTCGACGTACGAGGCGTGGCTGCCCAAGGCGGGCTACAACATGACGGAGTCGCTGCCGAGCGGCTACGACCGGTGCGTACACGACCTGCTGGACCCGATGTCGCCGGTCTACGCGGTGAGCACGGACGACGTCATCCTCGCCGGCTTCGTCAAGAACGACCCCACCGAGCTGAAGCGGCTGGACAGCGGTCCGGGCGCGGAGGGCTACGGCGTCGCGATGAACCCGGACGAGAAGGGGCTGAAGGGGGAGGTGTGTTCGTCGCTGAAGAAGATCATGACGGACGGTGTCTGGGAGAAGCTGTACGCCGACCACCTCGCCCCGCTGCTGAACAGGGTGAGCCCGCCGAACAAGCCGAAACTGACGGAATGCCCGTCCTGAAACCCTGATCCGCGGGGCTCCGGCTCAGCGGTCGGCCACCCAGGCCGCGTCGGCCGGCGGCCGGCCGGTGGCGAGGATGTGGCGGACGATCCGGAGGGCTTCGTCGAGTGGCACGGTGTCCGTGTCGGGATACTCGTCGGCCTGCCCGTTCGACAGCTCGAACCCGTCGCTCCACTCCTCTGCACCCGGGTCCGCGGCGTGCTCGCCGGGATCGCCCGGATGCTCGATCAGCATCACCATCGCCCGCTCGGTGTTGCTCACGACGTACAGGGTCCGCCCGGACGAACTCTCCAGCAGCGACTCCAGCTTCCCGTCGGCGATCCTCGCCCGAAGCGCCTCCGCCACGGCGTCGGCGGCCACGGCAGCACCGCCACCGGTACCGGCAAAGCTCCACGATTCCGCCATGCTCAGGACGATCCCACACCACGCCGCGCAAAGGCGTCGCGGGGCGTGGTGTGCGGGGCGAGAACGGCCGGGAGGCCGACCCGGCCCGCCCGGTAGCCTCGCGCCATGGGGCTCGACATCACGGTGGTGATCGCCGACTGGTCATGGCTGGGCGAAGTGCCCGCGCGCGAACGGCTGTTGAGGCTGAGGAACGCCTGGTACGCCGAGGAGACCGGCCTGTGGGAGCACGACGCCCCGGTGGTCGAGGGCGACTGGGAGTGGCCGAAGGGGCCGAACGGCGACTGCTTCGCCCTCTACGAGTTCCTGCAGACCCTCGGCTCGTACAAGCCGCATTTCTGGGCCACGCACCACTGGGAACGCGTCCGCGACCACGCCGATCCGCTGCTGCGGGCCGGGCTGGACACCTTTCTGCTCGGGCTGATCTGGGAAGGCATGGACGGCGAGTCGGGGGAGACGGACGCCGGCTTCTTCTCCGGCGAACCGGAGGTCGCCCACGGCCTGCTGGTCGCGTGCTCCCCGGACCGCGTCCGCAGGCTGGCCGCGGTCTGGGAGGACGTGCGGCCACGGCTCGACGGGCTGCGTGAGACCTTCACCGGATACGCCGCCGCCCCCGACGGCAGGGGCGCCGACTTCGACTCGTTCGCCCTCCTGCTGACGGAGTGGGGCCGCGTCCTCGCCGGAGCCGCCGGGCGGGGCTGGGGTGTTGTGGGGCTGAGCGAGTAGGGCCGGGTTCCGCCCGGCGGCCCGCGGGGGCGCCCCACGGTCCAAAACATGTGGAGGCGCACCGCTGCCTGCGGACATGATGACGGCATGAGCGATCACGCACCTCCCGTACAGGCACTGCTCGTTGTCGACGTCCAGGCGGACGCGGTCGAGGGAGACCGGGCGGTGCCCGAGGCGGCGCGGCTGCTGGACCGGACCGCGGATCTGATCGCGCGGGCGCGCAGCGGCGGGGCGCTCGTCGTCCATGTGCAGAACGACGGCCCGCCCGGGGCGGGGGACGAGCCGGGTACGGCCGGGTGGGAGCTCCACCATCGCGTCGATGCCTCGGGCACGGAGGTCGTCGTCCGCAAGACCCGGGACGACGGGTTCCACGGAACGCCCCTGGGCGGCCTGCTGACCGATTCGGGGGTGCGGGCGCTCGCCATCTGCGGGGTGATGTCGGAGATGTGCGTACAGGCGACGGCCCGTACCGCCCTGGAGCTGGGGTACCGGGTCGTCATGCCGCACGACGCCCACGCGACGCACGACATCCCGGCCGCGCCCGGAATCAGCGACCGGATCCCGGCCGCGGCGGTCTCGCGGGTCGCCGAGTGGGCCCTCGGCAGTGACGTCGAAGTCGTCGCGCGCGCCGCGGACGTGGCCTTCACCGCGCTGCCGGTGCGAGCCGCCTGAACCGGCCGACGCGTGCCGTGTTCCGGCGGATCGGACCGGTCGGTGCGGTCCGGGAACCGCGGCGCCCGCTCCTGTCGTCATCACGCCCGCGCCACCATGCGCGGACCCGCACCGAGTGCCGAGCGGGCCGCGCCACACACACGGACCAAGGAGCAGCATGAGCGTTAACGGCAGCACGCGACCCCTCAGCGGCAGCCGAAGAAGCACCGTTTCCTCGCCGCGCCGAGGCTCTCGTGCGACTCTCCTGAACGGCTCGAAGGCAGTGCTGGCCCTCGCACTCGTCCTGGCGGCCGCCACCGCGTGCAGCAAGTCGTCCGACGACGGAACGCACGCGGCGAAGGACTGGAAGGTCGGCGACTGCGCCGGGCCCGACAGCAACAAGAAGGACGCCTACCAGCCGCTGGACTGCGGCGACTCCAAGGCGACGCTCAAGGCGCTGGAGATCAAGGACGGCTCCATGTTCGCCGACTCGATCCAGTGTCCGGCCGGCACGGACGCGATCATCTCGGTGAAGGTCTCCTTCGGTTCGGGTGACGCCAGTGCCGGTATCCCCAGCAAGACCATCTGCGGCCGCAACCTGAAGGGCGACCACCCCGGTGACGCCGGTGCGGGCGGCGGGCAGTTGGTCAAGGGCGACTGCGTGGACGACCAGGCCAAGGAGGTCGCCTGCGGGAGCGGTGGCAGCGGAGTGACCAAGGTGCTCGACCTGACGAAGACCGCCAAGGAGTGCCCGGCCGGCAGCAAGCCCCTGGAGCTCTTCCCGAGCCCCGGCCGCCCCTACGACGCCATCTGCACCGGCAAGGCGTGACGTACGAGGCCTGACGTACAGGACGTGACGGACAGGGCCTGACGCAGACACCACGGCCGGTGGAGCGGATGCTCCACCGGCCGTGGCATGTCCGCGGGAGGGGTTCCCGGCCCGGTGCTGGAACGAGGAGAGGCGGTACCCGGGACAGGCGGCCCCGCCGGGGCGTACACCTGCGTCGGACGTCCCGGCGGGCGACAGGTCAGACGGGCCTTTCGGCGGGCCGGTGGAACAGGGCCGTCCAGAGGAAGGGTTCGCCGAAGAGCGGGGAGTCGGACGGTTCGTCGCGCATCCGGCGGAGCTCGGCCTCCGTCAGGCCGGAGAAGATCCGGCGCAGCGACTCCGGTGCGTAGGCGAGGCCGCCCTGGAGCCCGCCCCTCTCGTAGAAGGCCGCGTCGGGGAGCTCGGAGCCCATGCCGCCCTCACCGGCCGCGAAGCAGGTGAGGCCGAAGCCGCCGCCGGGGGCGAGGACCCGGTCGAGCAGGGCGAGATAGCTGACGCGGCGGTGCGGCGGCAGGTGGTGGAAGCAGCCGGAGTCGTACACGAGGTCGTACGGGCCGGTCAGTTCCGTCGCCGTGAGGTCGAAGACGTCGCCTTGGTGGAACCGGACGTCGACCCCCGCCTCGCGGGCCCGGTCCCCGGCCCAGGCGAGGGCGGACGGCGACAGGTCCACGGCGTCGACCTCGAAGCCCAGCGACGCCAGATGGACGGCGTTGCGGCCCGGCCCGCAGCCGAGTTCCAGGGCGCGGCCCGGCGCGATCAGACCACGCTCCACGTACGAGACGAGGTTCTCGTCCGGCTTCGCCACGAAGAACGGCACGGACCGCTCCCGGTCCGCGTAGAAACCGTCCCACCAGGAGCCCGCCCCGGCCGTCCACCGGTCACCGTCCTGTGCGAACAGACCGTCCATGAGCCTGAGTACGTCATCCGTCGTGCATATGTTCCGGTCCACGTGGACCCCCTTTCCACACGTTCGAATCGTAGATTCGCAGGGCTGCCGGGCCCAGTTGGGCGAAGGCCCGCGAAACCTCCCGGCGGCAGCCTGGCGGGCGGGGCCGGACGGGGCCGACAACCCCGGTCGCACCGGCCCGGATCGGGGGCCGGGGCGCCTGCGCCGAGGCGTGAAGAGGCAGGTCTCGCGCCCCCCGAGGGTTGTTTCTCGGGCAGTTCCGCAGGCGGGGGAGCGCGGGAAGTGATGGAGTCCGGAGTGCGTGGCGGACCCACCACCGACGTGGCGGAGCGGGAAGAGTGGCAGCAGCGGTAAGGACGACGAAGGAGGACCGATGGCGGGTGTCGTGGCGAGCCGGCGGAGGAAGACGGTGCCGCAGCCCATGGAGCTCCTGGGAGCACGGGACCGACTCCTGAGGGCGGGGCGCGAGTTGTTCGGCGCGTACGGGTACGCGCACACCGGGGTCGAGGAGTTGTGCGTCCGAGCGAAGGTGCCCGGCCACGTCTTCCAGCAGGAGTTCCTCTCCCGGGAGGTGCTGCTGATGGCGCTCTACGACGAGGTGGCGACCCACGGGCTGCGCGCGGCCGAGAACGCCCTGATGGCGGAGGGCATGGAGGACTGCCCGACCGCGGAACGGGTCCGGCTGCTCTTCGCCGCCTATGTGAAGGCGGTGACCGAGGACCCGTGCGCGGCCCGGGTCGCCTTCGTCGAGGTGCTCGGGGTGAGCCGGGAGGTGGACAACCACCTCGCCACCTGGCGGGCGATGTGGATCGAGTTCCTGACGTCCGAGGCCGAGCGGGCCGTGCGCCGGGGCGAGGCGGAGCCGAGCGACCACAAGGTGACCGTCACGGTGCTGAACCACGCGGTGGACGAGCTCATGGCCCACCACGGCCGCCGCCCCCGCCAGGTCGACGCCGAGTGGCTGACCGACGAGCTGACCCGGCTCTCGCTGGCCATGATCCTGCCGTCCTGACGCGCCCGCTTGCCGGGACGGCAAATAATGGGCGGATGGACGACGGCGCACAGCACGCGGAACAACCGGACGACGAGATCACGACCGTTCTGACAGGCGTCGGCCCGCGCCTGCGGGCCCTGCGCCAGGAGCGCGGCACGACCCTGGCCCAGCTCAGCGAGACGACCGGGATCTCGCTGAGCACCCTCTCCCGCCTGGAGTCGGGCGGCCGCAAGCCCACCCTCGAACTGCTGCTGCCGCTGGCCAAGGCGTACGGGGTCCAGCTGGACGAGCTGGTCGGCGCCCCGGCCACCGGCGACCCGCGCATCCACTTCCGCCCCTTCGTCCGTGACGGCATGACCTTCGTGCCCCTCACCCGGCACCTCGGCGGGCTGCACGCGTACAAGCAGATCCTGCCCGGCGGCCGTGGGGCGACCGGGCCGCTGGAGCAGCGGGTGCACGAGGGGTACGAGTGGCTGTACGTGCTGGCGGGGCGGTTGCGGCTGCTGCTGGGCGAGCACGATCTGGTGCTCACGGCCGGCGAGGTCGCCGAGTTCGACACCCGTACCCCGCACGCGTGGGCCAGCGCCGGGCCCGAGCCGGTCGAATTCCTCAGCCTGTTCGGGCAGCAGGGCGAGCGGATGCACGTACGGGCCCGGCCCTCCTCGGACCGCTAGGGCCTTTCGCTCGCACCGGGCCGCCAGGTCTTCTCACGGCCGGGGCGTGTACGGGCCGCCCAGCCCCCATGCCTGGTGCATCGCGTCGGCGAACGCCGCCGCCAGCGCGTGCTCGCCGGTCGGGCCGGGGTGGGTGCCGTCGTACGTGTCCTCGTGGATGTCGTACCCCGGCGGGCGGGAGGCCAGCAGGACCGGGGACCTCGGGTCGTCCAGGTCGGCGACAGCCTTCGCCAGGAGCTCGTTGAAGCGGTCGCACTCGGCGGCGAACGGGGCGTCCGACTCGGCCCGGACGTTCGGTATCACGGGCAGCAGGACCATCTTCACGCGCGGGTTCGCGGTGCGTGCCGCCGCGATGAACGCCCTTGCGTTCAGGGCGGTCTGACCGCTGTCCGTGTAGAACCCGAGGTCTATCAGGCCGAGCGAGACGAGCAGCACGTCCGTGCCGTGCGCGGCCACCGCGTCGGCGATCACCGGCGCCATGTGCAGCCAGCCCTCGCCCCAGCCGGCCAGGTGGGTGCGGGCCCCGGCGGGGAAGTCCGGTGCGCCGTACTCGTGACTGACGGGCCCGCCCGCCCCGGTGTCGTACAGCTCGCTGCGCGGTCCGACGATCGCGAACGGAGCACCGAGAGTGGCATCGAGGTGCTGCCACATCCGGTAGCGCCAGGTGAAGTCGCCGGCGCAGCCGATGGTCATGGAATCGCCGACAAACGTGAACCGCATGGCGTCATCATCGCGGATCACTCCCACGGCCTGCGACGTGACGATGGACACTTGTGCCATGCGTTCGTACCTGACTGTGTCCGGAGCCGCCGCGCTCCTCCTGTTCGCCGGGCCGGCTCCGGCCGTGGCCGACGACGGAGCCGACCGGAGCTTCACGATCGAGGACCCCCGGATCACCGAGTCCAGCGGTCTCGCCGCGAGCCGCGCCCACCCCGGCATCTACTGGACGCACAACGACAGCGACGACGGGCCGTACGTCTACGCCGTCGACTCCCGGACCGGGAAGACCGTCGCGACGATCACCATGAAGGGGGTGGGCGAACCCCGCGACGTGGAGGCCATCTCGCTGGGGCCGGACGGCGATCTGTACGTCGGTGACATCGGCGACAACCTGAACGGCAGCTGGGACCACGTCTGGATCTACCGCTTCCCGGAGCCGAAGGAGCTGAAGGACGCGACGGTCCGGGCCACCCAGTTCGACGTGAAGTACGCGGACGGCCCGCGCAACGCCGAGGCGCTGATGGTCCACCCGAAGACCGGACGCGTCTACATCGCCTCGAAGAACGAGGACGGCGGCGGACTGTACGAGGGCCCCGCGAAGCTGACCACCGGTGGCACCAACGTGTTCCGGCGGGTGGGCGAGGTGCCGTGGGTGACGGACGGGGCGTTCTCGCCGGACGGCAAGGAGCTGGTGCTGCGCTCCTACTTCAGCGCCCGCGGCTACGTCTTCGAGAACGGCAGGCTCGGCGCCGACACCGCGGTCCGGGCGCCGATCCAGCGGCAGGCGGAGTCCGTGACGTACACGGCGGACGGCTCGGCGCTGATGTTCGGCTCGGAGGGGGAGCAGAGCGACGTGGAGCGGGTGGACGTGGCGGGCGGCGGGGGCGGAGGGCAGTCGCCGGCCAGGGGCGGCGACTCGTCGGCCTCCTCGGCCGGAGCGGGGAGCGGAGGCACCGGGGACGTGAAGGGGACGACCCTGACCGGGGTGCTCGTCCTCGCCGGGATCGGATTCCTGGTGGTCATGGGGCGGCGGCGGAAGACAAAGTGAGCGCATGATCCTTGAACCCGGCCCCTTCACCACCGCACGGCTGGACGCGCTGCCGCTGCGGGTCGCGTACGCGGACGAGATGGCGGCGGTGCTCGGCGACCCGGCCCTGCACACGTACACCGGGGGCGCCCCGGAGACCGCCGACGGGCTGAGGGCCCGCTACGCACGCCAGACCGCCGGTTCGCCGGATCCCGGGGTGCGGTGGTGGAACTGGGTGCTGCGGGTACGGGCCGAGGGCCGCCTGGCCGGATACGTCCAGGCGACGGTGGACGTGCCGGGTGCGGCGGCGGAGATCGCCTGGGTGGTCGGGACGCGGTGGCAGGGGCGGGGGTACGCGAAGGAGGCCGCGGAGGGGCTGGTGGCACACCTGCTGGCGGG
>NZ_JBCEWQ010000240.1:0-8531 GCF_038448545.1 Streptomyces sp. CLV115 | reverse complement strand
GGGGTCGAGGCCGAGGGCTTCGGGGACGGCGAGGTCTTCCCTGACGGCTTGTCGGCCTTCTTCGAGCCGTCGGCGCCGTCCACGGCGTCCGTGCCGTCGGAGGGGCTGTCGGACGGCGTGGCGTCGCCGGACGGGTCCGCCGACGCGTCGCCGGACGGCTTCGCGCTCCCGGTCGGGTCGTCGGCGGGCACGGAACCCGGGTCCACCCCGGGCAGCGTCCCGTCCACGGCGAGACCGGAGATGACCGCACAGCTGGGCCAGGCCTTCGGGCCCCGGTCGGCCAGCACCTTCTCGGCCACCGCTATCTGCTGCGCCCGGCTGGCGAGGTCGGCGCGCTCCGCGTACGCCGCACCGCCGTACGCCTTCCACGTCTCCTGCGAGAACTGGAGGCCGCCGTAGAAGTCGTTGCCGAGGTCGGCGCTCCACATGCCGCCGCTCTCGCACTCGGCCACCCGGTCCCAGGTCGTGGCGTCGGCCGCGTGCGCACCGGACGCGCCGAGCAGCGGGATGGCGATGGCCGAGCCGGTCACGCCCGCGGCGACGACGATGGCGGGTGCCTGACGGGGGCGACGGTGTCTGCCGTTCGCGGAGCCCATGGGGTTGCCTTCCGGGTAGCTGACGTGTGACTGGTGAGTCGAACGGTGAACCTAGCCGGGTTCGAACGGGAGTCACAAGTCGATGCAGCGCAGATCACGTGAAAGTCACAGAGTTGACAGTGTGTCATTTTCCGTGTGGGCGGACCCCGGGGTGAACTCCACGGGAAGCGTGCGAAGTCCGCGCATGATGAGCCCGCCACGCCACCGCAAATCGGCAGGTTCCACCGCAAGTCGCAGGTCCGGAAGGCGATTCAGCAGGGTGGCCAGCGCGGTCTGTCCCTCCAGCCGGGCGAGCGGCGCTCCCAGGCAGTAGTGGATGCCGTGCCCGTATCCGAGGTGCTGATTGTCACGCCGTGCGAGGTCGAGCGTGTCGGGGTCCTCGAAGCGCTCCGGGTCGCGGTCGGCCGCGGCGAGCACCACGAGCACGGGATCCCCGGCGGCGATGCCCTGTCCGCCGAGCGTCAGCGGCTCGGTGGCGAACCGCCAGGTGGCCAGCTCCACCGGGCCGTCGTAGCGCAGCAGTTCCTCGATGCCGGTCTCCAGCAGCCCGCTCTCCCCCGCGTCCAGGGAGAGCTGGAGCCGTTCGCGCTGACCGGGGTCGCGCAGCAGCGCGTAGACGCCGTTCCCGATCAGGTTGACCGTCGTCTCGAATCCGGCGAACAGCAGGATGAAGGCCATGGCGGCGGCCTCGTTCTCGGTGAGGTGCTCGCCGTGGTCGCCGGCCCGGATCAGCCCGGAGATCAGGTCGTCGCCCGGGTTCTCCCGCTTGCGGTGGATCAGCTCGGCCAGATAGCCGCGCATCTTCTTCACCGACCTGGCCACCCCGCCGCGCGGACCGCCGCCGTGGCGGATCATCATGCCCGCCCAGTCCCGGAAGTCGTCCTGGTCCTCGCGCGGAACGCCCAGCAGGTCGCAGATCGCGTAGATGGGGAGCGGGAAGGCGAAGTCGTGGATGAGGTCCGCCTTCCCCTCCGTGATGAAACGGTCGATGAGGCGGTCCGTCAGTTCCTGTACGCGCGGTGCGAACTCGGCGACCCGGCGCGGGGTGAACGCCTTGGAGACGAGGCGGCGCAGCCGGGTGTGGTCCGGCGGGTCGATGTTCAGCAGATGCGTCATCAGCTCCGCCTTGCGCTCGCCCGGGATGCCCGTCTTCCCCTTGGCCTGCGCGGGCCCGGCGTGGTGCGCCGGGTTCTTGGAGAGCCGGGTGTCGGCGAGTGCCTGCCGGGCGTCCGTGTACCGGGTCACCAGCCATGCCTCGACGCCGCTGGGCAGCGTGGTCCGGTGCACGGGGCTGTGCTCGCGCAGCCAGGCGTACGCCGGGTACGGGTCGGTGGCGAACTCCCAGGTGAAGAGTTCGGGGGCGCCGGCGGGGCAGACGGCGGGCTGATCGGCGGGGCTGTGGTTCACCCCCCGACGTTATCCGCCGCCCTCGGGCGCCGGGCATCGCCCTCCGGCGTCACCCGTTGCCCTCCGCCGCCCTGATGGCGTCCCGGTAGGCGCGGCCCGCGGCCCGCAGCGCGGCTTCGGGGTCGATGCCGTCCCGCTCGGCGCGTACGGCGAGGGCGAGCAGCTCGTAACCGATGCCGTCGCCGGTGGGCAGTGGCACGTCGAGGTCCGCGGTACGGGCCCGGCCGGCCAGCTTCGCCGCCAGCGCCAGACCGGGCTGGCCGAGCGGCACCCCGTCGGTGACCGAGTCGCGCTGCTTCTCGATGGCCTTGGTGCGCAGCCAGTGCGCGTGCACGTCCTCCGGGGTCTCGGCGCTCTCGTCGCCGAAGACGTGCGGGTGGCGGTGGATCAGCTTCTCGACGAGGGTCGCGGCCACGTCGTCCACGGAGAACGGCTCCTGCTCGTCCTCCTCGGCGATCCTGGCGTGGAAGACGACCTGGAGGAGGACGTCGCCGAGTTCCTCGCGCAGCTCGTCGCGGTCGCCGTCCTCGATCGCCTCGACGAGTTCGTACGCCTCCTCGATGGCGTACTTCGCGAGGCCCTTGTGGGTCTTCTGCGAGGTCCACGGGCATTCGAGCCTGATCCGGTCCATGACCTGGACCAGATCCAGGAGCCGGGCGCCCGGCAGGTCGTACGAGCCGGGCAGCAGCTCCAGGTCCGGCATCCGCACCCGGCCGGAACCGGCGAGCCGGGCGAGCCCGTCGGTCAGCGGCTGGTTCCCCTCGCCGCCGGTGACCACGACGACGCTCCGGCCGCCCGCGCAGGAATCGACGAGCTCCTGCGCGGTGGGCGCGGAGTGCTCGACGGTGACGCCCGCCTCGCGCAGGTACGGCAGCTGCGGGTGGTCCGGCTCGGCGCAGAGCACCCGGTCCGCGGCGTGCAGCGTCTGCCAGGCGGGCCAGGACAGGAGTCCGGGCGCGACGCGGTGGCTGGCGGTGAGCAGAACGATACGGCCGGGGTCTTCAGCGTTCACCGTTCGAATCTACCCCGGTCGCACCGGTCGCCCTGCCGCGGCCGGTCAGGCCCCGGCCTCGGCTTCCGCGCCGGCCGGCCTGGTGACCCGGTTGAGCCAGGGGGCCTTGTAGTCGGCGAGCTGGGTCTGCTTGTCGTCCCAGCTGCCGTAGCGCGGATTGACGTCGACCCGCAGGGCCTTCGACGCCTTGCCGAGCGCCTCGCCGACGGCCTGCTGACCCGCGGGCTGCTGGAGGTCGGCGCCGAGCGCCTGGGCCAGCTTGGTCAGCTGGACCTGCTCGCGCAGGACGGCGTCGATCTGGTCGGGGGCGACCCAGCTCTGCTGGAGCATCGCCGTGCGCAGCCGCTCCTCGCCGCCGGACTGGGCGGTCGCCGCCCTGCGCATCTGCTGGATCTCGTTGCGGCTGACGGACACGCCCGCGTCCCGGGCGGCCCGGTCCAGGACCCGGTCGAAGATCAGGCCGTGCAGCTTGGCCCGGCTGAGCTGGCCGGACTTGTCGATGAGCTGGGCGGCGTCCTTCGAATCGCGCTGCGCCTCGCGCACGGCTGCCACCTGGCCCTGCAGCGTGGATACCTCGATCCGGTCCCCGCCGACGACGGCCGCGGCGCCCGGGTGGGCCTCGCTGCCGCAGGCGGTCAGGAGTGGGGCGCCGGCGAGCAGGGCGGCGGAGACGGTGAGCGCGGTGCGACGGCGGCGGTGCAAAGGAGCCTCCCGGGGAGAGTTTGTGCATCAGTGCACAAGACCTTGCGGTGATCGATGTTAGGCAGTGGACACGGCTGGGGCCACCGATTCGACCAACGATTCGGGAGGAGTTGGGGATGTGGGCCCTGCCGGGCCGTCCCGGCGGGGCTCAGGGCACGCGTTCGGCCGCCGGGGCCGGGGGGTCCGGCCGGAGCATGATCGTGCGCGAGACGACGAAGGTGATCGGGATCGCCGCCGCGGCCGCGACCAGCGGCGCGTACCGGCTGCTGAACCCGGCGAGGTCGACCAGCAGATAGACGCCGCCGGTCGTGATGACGAAGTTGGCGGCGTTGGTGAGCGGGAAGAGCAGGAACTTCCGCCAGGTGGGCCGGGTCCGGTAGGTGAACCAGGAGTTCAGGAAGAAGGACCCGATCATGCTCAGCACGAAGGCGATCACATGGGCGGCGATGTAGGGCAGCCACATCAGCAGGACGAGGTAACAGCCGTAGTACGTGCCGGTGTTCACCACTCCCACGAGGGCGAATCGGGCCATCTGTGCGGTGACCGTCATCGGCGTACGAACTCCTGGGGTTCCCGTATCTGTCGCGACGCCTCGGTGTTCGTGGCCTTGACCAGGAAGTGCGGGCGCCGCTTCACCTCGTAGTAGATGCGGCCGACGTACTCCCCGACCACCGCGACCATCACCATCTGGACCCCGGCGAGTGCCGTGACCACCACGATGAGGGTGACGTAGCCGGGGGTGTCCACCCCCTGTACCAGGGCGACGCCGACGATCCACGCAGCATAGGCGAAGGCCACCGACAGCAGCAGCATGCCGAGGTAGAGCGCGGCACGCAGCGGTTTGTTGTTGAAGGACAGCAGCCCGTCGAGACCGTAATTGAGCAGCTTTCCGAAGGTCCAGGCGGAACTTCCCTGTTCACGCACGGCATTCTCGTAGGAGAAGGTCGTGGTGCGGAATCCCACCCAGGCGAAAAGGCCCTTGGAGAACCGGTTGTATTCGGTGAGTGCCAGTACCGCGTCGACGGTGCGGCGGGAGAGCAGCCGGAAGTCACCGACGCCGTCGACCAGTTCCACGTCCACCAGGCGGTTGATCAGCCAGTAGTAGGCGCGGGCGCTGAGCGTGCGGGTGACCCGGTCGCCCTTGCGGGTGCGGCGGGCGATCACCTGGTCGTGGCCCCGCGCGTGTTCCTCCAGCATCCGGCCCACGAGCTCGGGCGGGTGCTGGAGGTCGGCGTCCATGATGACGACGGCGTCGCCCTCGGCGTGCCGGAGGCCGGCCAGCATGGCGGCCTCCTTGCCGAAGTTGCGGCTGAAGGAGACATAGCGGACCCGCGGGTCGGCCGCGGCCAGCTCCTGGAGGATCACCAGGGTCCGGTCCGCACTGCCGTCGTCGACGAAGACCAGCTGGAATTCATGTCCCAGCCCGGCCATTTCGTCCGTGACGCGTTCATGGAAGCGTTCGAGGATCTCTTCCTCGTTGAAACAAGGCACCACCAGCGAGATCAGCACGGAAGTACATCAGCCCGGCCAGATGTCGGAACTCGATGCAGCACGTGACCGGTGGGCGTCCATTGCGTGAACTGACCCAATTCGACACGGGGTTGAACGTTCGAAGCTGGCATATTCCTGCGTATGCCGACTTCCCGCCCCCGCCTGTGCGCGGGCTCGCTCGCCGCGCTGCTCACCGTCGCAGCGGTCTGCGCGGGTGACGCCGTCGCGCGGGTCTTCCCGTTCGGGCCCCACACGCGCAGCGTCAACGACCTGGGCAATCAGTTCGTGCCGTTCCACGCCCGGCTGTGGGACCTGCTGCACGGCAACGCGGACGGCGGGCTGCTGCTCAACTGGTCCTCCGGGTACGGGACGAGCTTCCTGCCGGATCTCGGCACCTATCTGACCAGCCCGTTCGCGCTGCTCGTCGGAGTGTTCCCGCGTGACCGGATCGATCTCGCGGTCTATGTGGTGACGGTCCTGAAGATGGCGTCGGCCGCGGCGCTGATGACGCTGTTCCTGCTGACGGTCCGCGGCGGGCGCTGGTGGGCGGCCGGGACGCTCGGTGCCTCGTACGCGCTGTGCGGCTGGTCGGTCGCCGAGGCCTCGTACAACCCGATGTGGCTGGACGGGCTGGTCGCGCTGCCGCTGCTCTGCCTGGTCGCGGAGTGGGCGCGTACGGGACGGCACCGGATCGCCGGGCCGCTGCTCGTCGCGGTGGTGTGGGCGGCGAACTTCTACACGGCGTACATGGCGACGCTCGGTGCCGCCCTGGTGCTGGCCGTCCGGTTCTTCACCGAGCGGGACGACCGGCGGGCGGTGGTCCGGGGGCTGGTGCGGGCCGTCTGCACGGTCGGGGTGGGGATCGGGCTCTCGGCACCCGTGCTGCTCCCCGTCTACCTGGGGACCAAGCACGCCTACCCGGGCTGGGACCGCCCGTTCGCGCCCGCCGCCTGGTCCGATGTGCTCGCCCGGCTGCTGCCCGCCACGTACAGCTTCTTCACCCCGGCCCTCTTCCTCGGCACCGGCACCCTGCTGCTGCTCTGCGCACTGGCCTTCCAGCGGTCGGTGCCGGGGCGCGAGCGGTGGACGTGGGTGGGGCTGGTCGCGGGTGTCGCGCTGTCGTTGCAGTGGGAGCCGACGCATCTGCTGTGGCACGCCTTCACCACGCCCAACGGCAGCCCGTACCGGCAGACGTTCGTGCTGTCCGGGCTGGTGGTGATCGCCGCCTGGGTCTCGGTCTCGTACGGCCGGCCGGAGCGGCGGGCGCTGATCGGCGGGAGCGCGGTCCTGGTGCTGCTGGCGGCCGGGGCGGGCTTCAGCGACCTGGTCACCGGGTGGACGTATCCGCTGTTCGGGCTGGGGCTGGTGGCCTCGGCCTGCGCTCTGGTGCTGGTCGGGCGGGGCCGCAGGCTCGCGGCGCTGGCCGCCGTGCTGCTGATCGGCGCACAGGCCGGGCAGGCCGCCGCCGGCACCGCGTACTTCGACCGGGAGCGGCTGAACCGGCTCGACGACTACGCGCCCTGGGGCGAACGGCAGCGGACCCAGGCGGCCGTGGTGGCGGGCGCCGACGGCTGGCCGGGCTATCGCACGGACCCCGGCCGGGAGCAGACCACCGCCAACGATCCGCTGCTGGTGGGCGGGCAGGGCGGCCAGTACTACAGCAGCCACACGCCCGCCGTGCTGACCCGCACGATGCGTGCGCTCGGCGGCGGGTGGACGTCCAACGGCCGCGCCGTGCAGAGCCTCGACAACCCGGTCACGGACGCGGTCTTCTCGGTCGGCGCGCGGGTGCGCGGGCCGCGCGATCCGCACCAGGGGGCGAACCTGCCGGACGACCGGCCGGTGACGGTGAGCCGTGCCGGGACGCCGCCGCTGGTGACGGTGCGCGGTCCGGGCGGGCCGGTGCCATACGGCCGTTCGCCGTTCCGGAACCAGGAGCAGCTGCTCGGCTCGCGGGTCTACACGGTCCCGCCGACGGCGCTGAGCGCGGCGGACGGCGGCGCGGTGAGCGACAAGGGGGCGTACGACTACCGGGTGGGGCGCGGCACGTACACGCTGACCGCCGCCTGCCCGGCGGGCACCGAGGCCTATCTGTTCTCGCCCGACATGTTCGGCTGGGCACGGCTGGGCGAGGGCCCGGAGGTCGAGTTCAAGGGGCAGCTGCCGGCCAGACGGGCCGCGATGCACCGCCTGGGCAAGGTCGGCGGGACCGGGAGCGTGCGGGTCACGCTGACCCCGGTGCGCGCCGGGGCCGTGCCGCACCGGGCGGTCGGCTGTCTGGACCGGGCCCGGCTGGACTCGGCGGTCGCCGGGCTGAAGCGCACCGGCGCGAGCGCCGTGCACGTCACCGACCACGGCGTACGGGCCGAGCTGCCGCCCGGCACCACCGGAACGGTCGTGCTCGCGGCGCCCCGGATCGCGGGCTGGAGCTGCCAGGGCCGTCCCGCCGACAGCTATCTGGGCCTGGTCGCCACCCCGGCACCGGCCCGGGGCGGGGCCGTCGACTGCACGTTCCGGCCCCCGGGGCTGCGGGCGGGCGCGGTGGCCGGGGCGGGCGCGCTCGTGGTGCTGGTGCTCGGCGGGCTGGTCCTCGGGTACCGGCGGCGGAGGCCGGGGGCCGGGCTGCCCGGGCCCGACCGGCCGCGACAGCACGCCGGGGCGCCGGAGACCGTGCGGGTCTGACCGGGGGCGGTCCGGCCGTCAGCCGCCCCGCACCTCCACCTGGCGGTCGAGCCTGCGGCGCAGCTCCACCGGCAGCGGGTGGTGCGGCCCGTAGGCCCGCTCGGCGTCGTACAGCAGCGCCTGGAGCTGGACCCGCGCGGTCACGTGGTCGCCGAGCGCGAGGAGCAGGTGCGCGATGCGGTTGCGGATCTCGAAGGAGCGGGCCGGGTCGCCGCCCGTGGCGCGGTGGTTCTCGAAGTACGGGAGGACCTCGCGGTATCCGGCGAGCGCGGCGGCCGGTTCGCCGAGCTGTTCCAGGCACTGGGCGGCGTCGTGGCGGAACTGGAGGGTCTGCGGGTCGGCCGGGCCCGCCTCCGCCGCGCGGTCGTCGGCGAGCCGGCGCAGCTCGGGCAGGGCGCGGCGGTACTGGCCGTCGTCCATCAGCGTCGCCGCGTACTGCTTGCGCAGGATGCGGACCACGGCGGAGTCCTCGCCGTGCTGTTCGGCGGCGACCGGGAGGATCGAGCCGAGGATGTCCACGGCCTGGGTGATCCGGCCCTCGCCGAGCAGTTTCTTGACGTCGTCGACGGCGGCGGCCACGTCGGGCCGGGCGGGCGCGGGCCGGCCCGGCGGCGGGGACGGGGGCTGCGGCCGGGCCGGCC
>NZ_JBCEWQ010000239.1:0-9005 GCF_038448545.1 Streptomyces sp. CLV115 | reverse complement strand
GCGCCGGGGGCGCGGCGATCCGGGGGTCGACCGGGGCGGCTGCGGGCATCGGGGGCGCCACCGGCGCGGGCGCCGGGGCGGCGGCGGGCTCCTCCTCGACCGAGACGCCGAAGTCCGTGGCGATGCCGGCCAGCCCGTTGGCGTAGCCCTGGCCGACCGCGCGGGCCTTCCAGGCGCCGTTGCGGAGATAGACCTCGATGACCACGAGCGCCGTCTCGGTGCCCAGCCGGGGCGGGGTGAACGTGGCGAGCACGCTGCCGTCGTCGGCGTTGCGCACGGTCGCGGTGGGCTCGATGCCCTGGAAGGTCTGGCCCGCCGCGTCCGGGCTCGCGGTGACGACGATCTTCTCGATGCCCGGCGGGACCGCGGTGGTGTCCACCACGATCGCGTCCGGTGCGGTGCCGCCGCCGGAGCGGTAGGTCACACCGGGGCCGCTGGGCTGGTTGTAGAAGATGAAGTCGTCGTCGGAGCGCACCTTGCCGTCTGCGGTGAGCAGCAGGCCCGAAACGTCGAGCCGCACGGGTGCGGAGACGTCCACTGCCACGCGGGCGGCGGAGAGAGGGATGTTCGAGCCGGGGGTCATAGCGGTCATGCTCGGGGTAACGAACGACCCCGCTTTGCCGTTCCCTTACTTTTCCGGCCCGGCCGGCCGGCTCCGCCGGGCCCCGTCAGCGGTTGCGCGGATGGTTGCGGGCGGTGCGCTCGTTGCCGTGCTTGTACGCCCCCGTCCAGCGGGCCATCACCAGTTGCGCGTCCCCGGATCCCACCTCGGCCAGGAACTTCTCCGCCCGGCCGCCGCGCAGGGTGCCCGCGGGCCGGCCGTGGTGGGTGATGGTGACGCTCGCGTCGCCGTGCTGCTCGTACAGGAATCCGGAAGGTCTCGGCATGGCTCCGCATCCTGCCCTCCGCCCGGCGCCCTGTCGCGCGGTTTTCGGTGGCCCCGGCCCGCGGTCAGCGCGGCCAGATCGGCGCATTGGTGCAGAAGTGGCCGCCGAGGTGCGCGTGGTCGGGGTTGTCCGGGTCCAGTTCGCCCTGCTCGGCGATGAGCCGGGCCGCGTACGGCTCGGAGTCGTCCTGCGGCTCGTACCCCAGTGAGCGGGCCGTCGTCAGGTCCCACCACAGCCGGGTGTTGTCGGAGGAGCCGTGCACGACGGTGTGCCGCACGTCCTCGGCGGTGAGCGCGGCGTGGAAGAGCCGGGCGCCGTCCGCCGGGCTCATCCAGACCGAGAGCATCCGTACCGAGGTCGGCTCGGGGAAGCAGGAGCCGATGCGCACCGAGACGGTCTCCATGCCGTGCCGGTCCCAGTACAGCTGGGCGAGGTCCTCGCCGAACGACTTGGACAGGCCGTAGAAGGTGTCGGGGCGGCGCGGGGCGCCGACGGGGATCAGCGGGTCGCCGGGGAGCGGGCGGGGGGTGTAGCCGAGGACGTGGTTGGAGGAGGCGAACACGACGCGCGGCACGCCCTCCTCGCGGGCGGCCTCGTAGAGGTTGTACGTGCCCTCGATGTTCGCCCTGAGGATCTTGTCGAACGTGGCTTCCAGGGAGATGCCCGCGAGGTGGACGATCGCGTCGACGCCCCGCACGGCCTCGCGCAGTGCCTCCCGGTCGCCGAGGTCGGCGGCGATCGCGTCCGGCTCGCCGTCCACGGGGACGACGTCCAGGAGGCGGAGCTCGTAGCCGTACGCGGGCAGGAGTCCGCGCATCAGGGTGCCGAGGCCGCCGGCTGCGCCGGTGAGCAGGACGGTGCGGGGAGCGGGCATGCGCGGATCTCCTCCATGGACGGCATTCATATGTGTGGACAAGCTAAGAAGTCCTGGAGTGCGGAGTCAAGTGTGCGGGTGGGGTGGAGTGCCGCTCACCCGGTGCCGATCGCTCCGCGGTTGGCGTCGGTCACCTCGGCCGCCCCTCTCCTTGACCTGCGCCTGGCGGCTGCCTTAGCGTGTGAGCGTTCATGAATATGGACGCCGATCAGAATTGTGCACGCCGGAACCGCTCAGGGAGCGCCAGTGACCTCAGCCCCTCTTGCCGCCCGACTCGGCCGTGTCGCCGGGCCGCTCTTCTTCCCCGTCACCGCGTACGGACCGGACGGCGACGTCGACCTCGATGCCTTCCGCGCCCATGTGCGCACCGGCGTCGACGCCGGTGCGGCGGCGGTCTTCGCCTGCTGCGGCACCGGTGAGTTCCACGCGCTCACGCCCCAGGAGTTCCACCGCGTCGTCGCCGCGGCCGTCGAGGAGACCGCCGGAGAGGTACCCGTGGTCGCGGGGGCCGGATACGGCACGGCGCTCGCGATCCAGTACGCGAAGCTCGCCGAGGAGGCGGGCGCGGACGGGCTTCTCGCCATGCCCCCGTACCTCGTCGTCGCCGACCAGGAGGGGCTGCTCGGCCACTACACCGCGCTCGCCGCGGCCACCTCGCTGGAGACGATCGTCTACCAGCGCGACAACGCCGTCTTCACCCCCGCCACGGTCGTCGCACTGGCCACCACGCCGGGCATCATCGGTCTCAAGGACGGCTACGGCGACCTCGATCTGATGCAGCGCATCGTCAGCGCCGTCCGCACCGAGCTGCCGGGCGGGGACTTCCTGTACTTCAACGGCCTGCCCACCGCCGAGCTGACCGGCCCGGCCTACCGGGGCATCGGCGTCAACCTCTACTCCTCCGCCGTCTTCGCCTTCGCGCCCGACATCGCGCTGGCCTTCTACCGGGCGCTGGACTCCGGCGACGACGAACTGACCGGCGCGCTCCTCGACCACTTCTACCGGCCGCTCGTCGAACTGCGCGCCAAGGGCCGCGGCTACGCCGTCTCGCTCGTCAAGGCCGGGGTCCGGCTCGGCGGCCTGGACGTCGGCGAGGTCCGCACCCCGCTCACCGAGCCGCCCGCCGCCCACATCGAGGAGCTCACCGCGATCGTCGCCCGCGGCCGTGCCCTGCTGGAGAAGTACGGGCAGGAGCGGCGCGGGTGAAGACCTCGGCCTTCCTCTACCCCTGGGACGTCGTCGGCGACCCGGACGCGGCCGCCCGCGTCGCGGACCTGGGCGTCCGGCAGGTGACGCTCGCCGCCGCCTACCACTCCACCCGGGCGCTGACCCCGCGCCACCCCGGGCACCGCATCGTCACCGCCGAGCACGCCGCGGTGCTCTACCCGCCGGACGCCGCCCGGTGGGCGGGGCGCGGGCTGCGCCCGCACGAGCAGTCCTGGGTGGCCTCGGACGACGCGTTCGCCGAGGCCGCCGAGGCCCTCGCCGGAGCCGGTCTGGAGGTCCACACCTGGGTGGTCCTGGCGCACAACTCCCGGCTGGGCGCCGAACACCCGGACACCTCCGTGGTCAACGCGTACGGTGACCGCTACCCCTGGGCGCCGTGCATCGCCGGGGCGGCGGTCCGCGAGTACCTGATCGATCTGGCGGCGGAGGCGGCGGTCCGCGCCGGTGCGCGCGGCACCGAACTGGAGTCCTGCGGCTGGTACGGCTTCGCCCATCTGCACGCCCACGACAAGATCGCGGGCGTCGGGCTGGGGGATGCGGCGCAGTACCTGATGTCGCTCTGCTTCTGCCCCGCCTGCCGGACCGGCTACGCCGGACAGGGACTGGACGCCGACGGGCTGGCCGCGGCGGTGCGCGGTGCGCTGGAACCGGTCTGGGCCGGTGCCGGCTCCCCGGAGACCGGCCGGGCGGGCATCGGGAAGCTCCTCGGCGCCGACCTCGCCGAGGCCACCCTCCGGTGGCGCGCAACGGTCGCCCGCACGCTCCAGGAGTCCGTGGTCGCCGCCGTGCGGGCGGCGGCGGAGCCGGGGTTCCAGGTGCTGCTGCACGCCGACCCCGAGCCCCACCGCACCGGCGCGAACGTCGGCGTCGACCCGGAACACATCCTCTCCGTGGCGGATGGTGTGGTGCTGCCCTGCACCGGCGGCGACGCGGCGCGCGAGGCCGTGCTCGGCCCGTTCGCCGGGCGCGGCGGTGTACTGGCGGCCAACTTCGGCGTGGTCACGGGGATGGGCGGCAGCCCCGCCACGCTGGAGCGGGACGCGGCGCACGCCGCATCGCTCGGCGCCAACCAACTGCGGCTGTACCACGCGGGGCTGGCCTCGTCGCCCGACCTGCGGGCCGTCACCGAGGCGCTCTCACGCCTCGGCCGGTGAAGAAGCCGGGCCGGTGGGGGAGTCCGTCAGCCTTCCCCGCCGGCCCTTCACCAGCAGGAGTGCCGTCAGCAGCGCGGCCGCGCCGACCAGCGGCAGCAGCACCCTGATGTCCACCAGCGCGATCAGGCCCGCGCCGAGCGCCAGCGCCACCGCGTTCGGCACTATCAGCAGTGTGTTGGCACTCGCGGCGGTGCGGCCCAGCACGGCCGCCGGGGCCTCCCGCTGCACCGCCGTCATCGCGGCGATCAGCACACACGGCAGCCCGATCCCGACGGCCGCGCTCGCCGCCAGCGCCACCGCGTCGTACGGCAGCGCCCGCACCCCCACCGCCACCGCGAACAGCGCGATCCCGGCCGCCGTGAACACCCGCTCCGGCAGCCGCCGCAGCAGCGGACCGGCCAGCAGCCCGACCGCGACGGACCCGGCGCCCTGCACCGCGTACAGCACACCCGCGTACGTGGGGGAGTGCCCCAGCCCCTCGTCCACCACGGCGTAGATCGCGGCCCCGTTGAGCCCCGCGCACAGCATCGTCACCGAACCGGCGAGCACCAGCGGCCGCAGCACCGGTGAACCCCACACCTGCCGTACACCGGCGGTCAGTTCGCCCCGCCGGCCGGCCCGGGCCGCCCCGGCCGGGTGCGGCAGCGGGGCCGGCAGCAGCGCGTAGACCCCGGCCGCCAGCACGAACGACGCCGCGTCCAGCAACGCCACCGCCCCGCCCCCGAACCGCGCGTACAGCCCGGCACCGGCCAGCGGCGCCAGCAGCTTCATGCCCTCGCCGGCCATCATCCGCAGCCCGTTGAAATCGCCCAGCAACCGCTTGTCCACGGCCCCGGCGACCAGCGTCGACTCGGCCGCCTCCATCAGTACGAAGCTCGCCCCGTACAGGACGAGCACGGCGAACAGGAACCAGACCCGGCCCGCCGAACCGACCGTCGTCAGCGAGGCCAGCAGCCCCGCCATCACGAGATTCACCCAAATGAGCAGCCGCCTGCCCGGGATCCGGTCGGCGATCGTTCCGAGCGCCGGCCCGACCAGCACCGGCAGCCACATGGCGAACACGGCGAGCGCCGCCAGACTGTCCGAGCCGGTCAGGGACTTGACCCAGACCCCGGCCGCGAGCCACATCGCGGAGGTCCCGAAACCCGAGACGACGACCGCCGCCAGGAACAGCCCCGCCGTACGGTCCCGCAGCACCCGTACCGTCGCCGACCCGCTCAACGCACCCACGACACCCACCGCACCCTCCCGACCAGCGCCTTCGTCATGGGGCAAGGCTGCCGACCGAGGAGGCCCGGCGGCATCGGCAGAATGCCCTGTCGCGCGCCCGGCGGGGGAGAGCTTCCCCGCCGGGCCCTAGGGCGGATGCCGGACGTCAGTCCGCCAGCGCCGCCCTCATCATCTTCTGGGCGATCGGCGCCGCCAGGCCGTTGCCGCTGATCTCGGAGCGTGCCGCGCCCGAGTCCTCGACGACCACGGCGACCGCGACCTCCTTGCCGCCGGCGGAGTCCTTCGCGTACGAGGTGAACCAGGCGTACGGGCTCTTGCTGTTGCCCACGCCGTTCTGCGCGGTGCCCGTCTTCCCGCCCACCTCGGCCCCGGCGATCCGGGCGTTGGTGCCGGTGCCCTGTTCGACGACGGTCACCATGGCGCTGCGCAGCTGCTCGGCGGTGGACTCGGAGACGACCCGTTCGGTGTCACCGTCCGCGAACTCCTGGAGCGGGTTGTCCTTGGAGTCGGTCACGGCGGACACCATGTGCGGAGCGGCGAGTTCGCCGCCGTTGGCGAGGGCGGCCGAGACCATGGCCATCTGCAACGGCGTCGCGGTGACCTCGAACTGACCGATGCCGGTGAGCGCCGTCTGCGGGCGGTCCATGCCGGTCGGGTAGACGCTTTTCGACGCCCGTACCGGCACATCGAGCTTGTCGGTGTTGAAGCCGAACTTCTCCGCCATCGCCCTGACCTTGTCCTGACCGAGGTCGACGGCGGCCTTCGCGAAGACGTTGTTGCAGGAGTACTGGAGTGCGGTGCGCAACGTGGCGTTCTCGCAGGGCGCCGAGGGATTCTCGTTGCTCAGGACGGTACTGGTGCCGGGCAGCGTGTACGGATTGGGGCTTTCGGTGCGCTCGTCGACCGAGCCGTACAGCCCGTCCTCCAGCGCCGCGGCCGCCACCACCAGCTTGAACGTCGAACCGGGCGCCAGCGGCTGCCGCAGCGCGCGGTTGACCATCGGCTTGTCCTCGTCGTCGAGCAGCCGCTGCCAGTTCTCGCCGTCCGTGGTCCCGCTGATCCTCGACGGGTCGTACGAGGGGGTGGAGACCATGCCCAGGATCCGGCCGGTCTTCGGGTCGATCGCGACCGCCGCCCCCTTGTCGTCGCCGAGCGCCTCGTACGCGGCCCTCTGCACGTCCGGGTCGATCGTCGTCAGGACGTTGCCCGGCGCCGCCTGCTTGCGGGTCACCGCGCTCAGCGGGTTCTTCAGCCGGTCGTCGGTGCCGTCCAGCACATGGCTGTAGATCCCTTCGAGCTGGGTGGCGCCGTACGCCTGCGAGCTGTAGCCGGTGACGGCCGAGTACAGCTCGCCCTGTGTGTAGGTGCGCTTGTACGCGAGGTCGCTGTCCACCGTCCTCTTCGATCCGGTGACCGGGTTCCCGGCCACGATGATGTCGCCGAGCGGCTGCGCGTACTGCGCGATGGTGTTCCGCCGGTTGTGTTCGTCGTCTGCGAGCGCCCGTGTCTGGTACGCCTGCACCCAGGTCGCCCGCCCCAGCAGGGCGAGAACCAGCAGCAGGCAGAAGACCGAGGCTCGCCTGATCGTTCTGTTCATCCCGCCCGGACGACGAGCGGGGCGCCGCGCACCGTTCCCGAATGCGGTGATTCTCACCGGTTTCTCATGACGGGCCCGGGTGCGGGCCCCGTGGGCACCGCCGCCGGGCCCGCCGTCCGGGCAGCGGTGTCAGAGTCTCCGGGTGGCGAGCGTCAGCCGGTCCCGGGCGTCGAACAGCGCGTCCTTCACCATCTGCTCGTGCGCGGGCGTGAGCCGGGCGACCGGCACCGAGCAGCTGATGGCGTCGCGGGCGGGGGTGCGGTACGGGATCGCGACGCCGAAGCAGCGCAGCCCGAGGGTGTTCTCCTCGCGGTCCACCGCGTACCCCTGCTCGCGGACGATGTGCAGCTCCTCGATGAGCTTCTCGCGGTCGGTGATGGTGTGTTCGGTCAGCGCGGGCAGCGTCTCGGGGAGCAGTTTGCGGACCTGCTCGTCGCTGTGGGTGGCCAGCAGCGCCTTGCCGAGCGAGGTGGAGTGCGCGGGCAGCCGGCGCCCGACACGGGTGAAGGGGCGCAGATAGTGCTGGGACTGCCGGGTGGCGAGGTACACCACGTTCGTCCCGTCGAGACGGGCCAGGTGAATGGTCTCCGTGGTGTCGTCGGAGAGCCGGTCCAGGGTGGGACGGGCCGCCGCGACGACCTCGTCGCCGTCGATGTACGAGGTGCCCACCAGCAGGGCCCGTACGCCGATCCCGTACCGCGTGCCCGTCGCGTCGGTCTCCACCCAGCCCAGCTCCACCAGCGTGCGCAGCAGCATGTACAGGCTGGACTTGGGATAGCCGACGGCCTCCTGCACCGCGGCGAGCGAGTGCATGCCCGGCCGCCCCGCGAAGTATTCGAGCAGTTCCACCGTCCGCACGGCGGACTTGACCTGCCCCCCACCGGATTCGGCAACCGACATCGCCCCACGCCCTTCCAGCCCACTTGCGAAACCCTGAGACTTCTTGCACCCGACGACTTCTCGAACCGGGCGGCTTCCGGAACCCGGCGGCTCCTTGCCAACATCGAACGCCCGGAAATAGAGTCGCTTCATATTCACGATCGGGAACTCTGTTCAGAATACCGAACAAAGTCTGATGTGCGGCAGTGGAGCGGAAGGAATCACGGTGGCAGCAGCACCAGTCTGGAGCGTCGACCCCCGCACCGGGAACCCGCGCGAGCAGGTTGCGGTGGAGGCTACAGCGGAGGAGGTCGACCGCGCGGTCCGGGCCGCCCACGCGGTACGTGAATCGCTCGCCGACCGCACCGTGCGCGCCGCCTTCCTGCGCATCGCGGCCGATCTGCTCACCGAGGCCGGGGAACACGTCATCGAGGCCGCCGACGCCGAGACCGCACTCGGACCGGCCCGGCTGACCGGTGAACTCGCCCGCACCGCCGCCCAGTTGCGGGCCTTCGCGGAGGTCGTCGACGAGGGCGCCTACCTCGACGTCCACATCGACCACGCGGACGCCACCCGCACCCCGCCCTGGCCCGACCTGCGCCGCTACAAGATCCCGCTCGGCGTCGTCGCCGTCTACGCGGCCAGCAACTTCCCGCTCGCCTTCTCCGTCCCCGGCGGCGACACCGCGAGCGCGCTGGCGGCCGGCTGCCCCGTCGTCGTCAAGGCGCACCCCGACCACCCCGCCACCTCCGAACTCTGCGCCTCCGTGCTGCGCAGGGCGGCGGCCAAGGCCGGCCTGCCCGAGGACGTACTGACCCTGGTGCACGGCTTCGACGCCGGCATCGAGCTGATCCGGCACCCGCTGGTCGCCGCCGCCGGCTTCACCGGCTCGGTACGCGGCGGCCGCGCCCTGTTCGACGCGGCGGCGGCCCGCCCCCGCCCCATCCCGTTCCACGGCGAGCTGGGCTCCCTCAACCCCGTCGTCGTCACCGGGGCGGCCGCCGCCGAGCGCGCCGAGGAGATCGGCGCCGGGCTCGGCGGTTCGATGACCATGGGCGCGGGCCAGTTCTGCACCAAGCCCGGCTTCGTCCTGGCCCCGGCCGGCGAGACCGGCGACCGGCTGCTGGAGTCGGTGACCGCCGCGGTCAGCGACACCG
>NZ_JBCEWQ010000238.1:0-9090 GCF_038448545.1 Streptomyces sp. CLV115 | reverse complement strand
CGGTCTTGCGTTTCCGACTCTATCAGACTCTTTCGTGTCCGATTCCCGGTCGAAGCGGGATCCTGCTTTTTCGCTTTCCAGTTCTTCGCTTTCGCGTTTCCCTTTCCGGCGAGTCCGACTCTATCAGATCCTTTCGGGCCTGATTCCCAGTCAGCGGGGCTTGCCTTCCCGGCCGTTGGGCCGTTCCGACGTCCAAACTCTAGCGGATTTTCCCGGCGACTCATAATCGAGTCCTCGAAATTAATTTCGGCATGCCGAAATTGTCCCGAGTGGGAGATCGTGCTGAGTTTGGTTGCCGCATTCGCGGCTGGATCGGCTGTCGCAGAACCGTTCCGGCTCCGTGACAACTCGAAGAACCTTACGGACCGGCGAGGAGTGTGTCAACCCCGCCAGGTCAAGCCCTTTTCCCACGTGTCGGACACGGCTTCAGTCCAGGTCGGTGAGGCGCCCGCCGGCATCCGGCTGGGCGTGCTCCACGCGGCGCAGGAGCCGGATCAGCATGTCGCCGAGGCCGCCGCGCTCGTCGCCCGTGAGGTCCTGGAGCAGGTCCTCCTCGAAGTCGGTGGCCATCCGCATGGCCTCCAGCCACTTCGTACGGCCCTCGTCGGTCAGCTCGACGATCACGCGCACCCGGTTGTTCTCGTCCCGGTCGCGGGTGACCAGGCCCTCGCCCGCCATGCGGTCGATGCGGTGGGTCATCGCCGCCGGGGTGAGGCCCAGGCGCTTGGCCAGCTCGCCCGGGCCCAGCCGGTACGGGGAGCCGGCCAGGACCAGGGTCTTGAGGACCTCCCACTCGGCGTTGCTGATGCCGAGGGCGGCGAGCTGGCGTCCGTACGCCACGTTCATCCGGCGGTTCAGTCGGCCCAGGGCCGAGACGACCTGCTCGACCTGCGGGTCCAGGTCGCGGAACTCGCGCTGATAGGCGGCGATCTGCTCGTCGAGGCTCGGTTCCTGCGGTCCGGGCTGCTCGGTGGTGTCAGGCATGGCGGGCAGTATGGCACGCCCTCCAAAGCCTTCGAAGTCCTTCGAGCTGTATTGTTGAGGTTCTAACTTTAGTGCTAAAGTCTTCGGGTTCGAGTCGTTCGGATGGCTCGGCATGTCGCTTCGAGACCTTGAGGTAGGTGAGTGTGACCAGGGAGATGGGTGCAGCACTGCGGCGGATCCAGCTGGGGAGCGCGCTGAGCGCGTTCGGGCTGGGGTTCACCGTTCCGTATCTGTACGTCTATGTGGCACAGGTACGTGATCTTGGTGCTGGCACCGCGGGAGTCGTGCTTGCGGTCTTCGCCATGGCGGCGCTGGCCGTTCTGCCGTTCACCGGCCGTGCGATCGACCGGCGCGGGCCGCTGCCCGTGCTCGTCGCCGCCTCGGCCATCGCCACCCTGGGCGCGGTCGCCCTCGGTCTTTCGTCGGGCGTGACCGCGTCGGTGCTGTCGGCCGCGGTGCTCGGCGCGGGCACGGCGGTCATGCAGCCGGCGCTCGCGACGATGCTCGTGTGGTGCTCCAGCGCCGCCACCCGTACCCGTGCCTTCGCCATGCAGTTCTTCCTGCAGAACCTGGGGCTCGGCATCGGCGGGCTGGTCGGCGGGCAGATCGTCGACACGAGCCGGCCGGAGACCTTCACCCTGCTGTTCCTCATCGAGGCCGCGATGTTCGTCGTGCTCGGTGTCATCGCCTGCACGGTGCGGCTGTCGCGTGCGCCCGCAGTCGCGGACACCAGGCCGACCGACGGGTCCAAGGCACCCGGCGGAATGCGGGCGCTGCTCTCGCACCGGGCCATGGTGCAGCTGTGCGTGCTGGGATTCGTGCTGTTCTTCGCCTGCTACGGACAGTTCGAGTCCGGGCTCGCGGCCTACGGCACCGAGGCCGCCGGAATGCAGCCCTCGACGCTCGGGATCGCGCTGGCCGCCAACACCGCCGTCATCGTCGTGGCGCAGTTCGTCGTGCTGCGGCTCGTCGAGCGCCGCAGGCGCAGCCGGGTCATCGCCTCGGTGGGTCTGATCTGGGCGTTCGCCTGGATCGTGGCGGGTTACGCGGGGCTCGGGCACGGCAGCCAGACCATGGCGACGGCCGCGATGATCTCCACGTACGCGCTGTTCGGGCTCGGTGAGTCGATGCTGTCGCCGACCGTGGCCCCGCTGGTGGCCGATCTGGCTCCGGAGTCGATGGTCGGGCAGTACAACTCGGCGTTCGCCCTCTGCAAGCAGCTCGCGCTGGCGGTCGGTCCGGCCGTGGGCGGGCCGATGGGGGCGACGCTGCACGGGCCGTACATCGTGACGTTCGTGCTGTTCTCGCTGGGCATCACGGTGCTGGCACTGCGGCTCGGCCGGCGGCTCACCCCCGTACAGGACCAGCCCTCGCTGGAGACGGTGCCGTCCAGGGTGGTGGCCGTGTCACTGCCGGACACCGGGTCGGGCGCCGCTCCCGCCGCCTCCGCACCTGCCTCCGCCCGCTGAGCGGCCGGGCCCTGTCACCGGCAGGGCCCGCCTCAGTGCGGCAGGGCGAATTCGCACCAGACCGCCTTGCCGCCGCCCGGTGTGCGCCGGCTGCCCCAGGACGAGGCGATCGTCGCGACGATCGAGATGCCGCGGCCCGCTTCGTCCGCCGGGTCGGCCCGGCGACGGCGCGGCAGGTGGTCGTCGCCGTCGGTCACCTCGATGATCAGGCGCCGGTCGGTGCGCCGCAGCCCCAGCCGCATCGGCGGGGTGCCGTGCTTGAGGGAGTTCGCGACGAGCTCGCCCGCGGCCAGGACGCCCAGGTCGCAGAGCTCGACCGGGAACCGCCACGAGGTGAGGACCCCGGTCGCGAAGGCGCGGGCGCGCGGTGCCGCCTCGATGCCGCCGAGCAGATCGAGCGAGGCGTTGTGGAACAGCTCCGCGCTCGCCCCCGTGCGGGCCGGGTGCTGGACCACCAGCACCGCCACGTCGTCGTCGTGTTCCGCGGTGACGCCGAGGGAACGGATCAGCCGGTCGCAGACCACCTGTGGTGAGCCCTTGGCCCCGGAGAGGGCGCGTTCCAGCGCGGCGACGCCCTCGTCGATGTCCTCGCTCCGGCGTTCCACCAGGCCGTCCGTGTAGAGGACGGCGGTGGAGCCGGGCGGCAGTGCGATCGTGCCCGAGGTGTGGATCCAGCCGCCGGTGCCCAGCGGCGGGCCCGTGGGGTCCTCGGCGCGGTGGACCGTGCCGTCCTCGTGGCACACCAGGATCGGGAGGTGGCCCGCGGAGGCGTAGACGAGCCGGCCCTCGTTGGGGTCGTGGACCGCGTAGGCGCAGGTGGCGATCTGGCTGGCGTCGATCTCGGCGGCGAGTCCGTCCAGCAGCTGGAGCACCTCGTGCGGCGGGAGGTCGAGCCGGGCGTAGGCGCGTACGGCCGTGCGGAGCTGGCCCATGACGGCGGCGGCCCGCACCCCGCGGCCCATCACGTCCCCGATGACCAGGGCGGTGCGGCCCGCGCCGAGGGTGATGACGTCGTACCAGTCGCCGCCGACCGCGGCGTCCGTGCCGCCGGGCTGGTAGGTGGCGGCGATCCGCAGGTCGTCCGGCTGCTCCAGCTCCTGCGGGAGCAGGGAACGCTGGAGGGTGACGGCCGTTTCGCGGTGGCGGCGGTCGCTGGCTCGGAGCCGTTCGGCGGCTTCGGCGTGGTCGGTGACATCGGCGGCGTACACGAGGACACCGCGCTCGCCCGCTCTGCCCCTGCTGTTCCTGGAGCCCCTGTTGCCCTTGGCGCTCTTGTTGCTCCCGGCGCTCCTGTCGTTCCTGTCCGGCGGGTTGCCGTCGTCGGCTTCGCTCCCGTCGTCCGTGTCCCGGTGCACCGGGGTGCAGGTCACGGTGTACGAATTGCCGCTGCGGACCTTGCGGGACTTGACCGTGCGCGGGGTGCCGCTGCGCAGGACCTGGTCCATGAGGGGCAGCAGGCTCAGCTCGTCGAGCTCGGGCATGGCCTCGGCGGCGGTGGCGCCGGCCGGGCGGGGGCCGAAGGCGGCGGCGTAGGCGTCGTTGACGTACGCGATCCGGTGGTCGGGGCCGTACACCAGGGCCACCAGGGCGGGCAGCTGGCCGAGGATGTCCCGGGCGGAGAGGTCCTCCAGTGCGGGGCCGTCCGGCCGCGGCGCCGCTCCGCGCGAGTCGTCCAGTGGCTCGTGATCCGTACCGCCCTGCGGGTCACCGCCCGGGTCGCCGTCCGGCGGGCGGGGACCGGTCTCGGGCCGTACGTACTCGGCGCGGGCCGAGGGCACGGAACTGCGGTCGTCCCGTGCGGCGGCGCGGCGCTGCGTTCCAGGTAGGCGGGCGCTCCAGCGCGTGAAGTTCACGGAATTTCTGGCCTCGTGTATCGGTCTGGTCCGCTCTCGCGGGCTACTCACTGTCGGTCACTGCCGGCCGGGTCACTCTGTGCAGATGTGGGCCCACCTATGGTCACACGTCCAGTGTGGCGGACCGTACGGACAGATTTCGGTACGGCCGGTCCCCTGGCGGGTGCACGGGCGGGTCGACGATCCGTCAGCCCCCGCTCCCCGTGGGGCCGTCGGGCCCGGAGCCGGTGTCCGGCCCCGGCGAGTTGCCGGGACGTGGCGGGGTGTCCCGGCCCGGCGGGCCGTTCGGTCCGGGGTGTCCGCCGCCCGCGGCGAGCGCGAACTCGGCGCGCGGGTGTTCCAGCGAACCGAGGGAGACGATCTCGCGTTTGAAAAGCCCGGCAAGGGTCCATTCGGCAAGGACACGGGCCTTCCGGTTGAACGTCGGGACACGGCTGAGGTGGTACGTACGGTGCATCAGCCAGGCCGGATATCCCTTGAGCTTACGGCCGTAGACATGGGCGACGCCCTTGTGGAGGCCGAGCGACGCGACGGAGCCCGCGTAGCTGTGCCGGTACTCCCTCAGGGGTTCCCCGGCGACCGACGCGAGGATGTTCTCGGCGAGGACCTTGGCCTGGCGCACCGCGTGCTGGGCGTTGGGCGCGGTCTTCCCGCCGGCTTCTTCGGAGGTCAGGTCGGGCACGGCGGCGGCGTCCCCGGCGGCCCAGGCGTGCCCGACGCCCTCGACGGCCAGCTCCGCCGTGCACCTGAGCCTGCCGCGTTCGTCGGTCGGCAGATCGGTCGCGGCGAGGACCGGCGCGGGTTTGACTCCCGCGGTCCACACGAGGGTGCGGGTCGGGAACCGGGAACCGTCGCTCAGGACGGCGATCCGGCCCTCGCAGGACTCCAGCCGGGTGTCGAGGCGTACGTCGATGTTGCGGCCGCGCAGCTCACGGATCGCATACGTGCCCATCGTCTCGCCGACCTCGGGGAGGATCCGGCCGGACGCCTCGACGAGGATCCATTTCAGGTCCTCGGCCTTGATGTTGTGGTAGTACCGCGAGGTGTAGCGGGCCATGTCCTCCAGCTCGGCGAGGGCCTCGACGCCCGCGTACCCACCGCCGACCACGACGAAGGTGAGCGCGGCGTCCCGGATGGCGGGGTCGCGGGTGGCGGAGGCGATGTCCATCTGCTCGATGACGTGGTTGCGCAGGCCGATGGCCTCCTCGACGGTCTTGAAGCCGATGCCGTGGTCGGCGAGGCCGGGGACCGGGAGGGTGCGCGAGACGGAGCCGGGGGCGAGGACGAGTTCGTCGTACGGGATCTCGACCGCGCCGGTGCCGTCCTCCCCGGTGGCGAGGGTGGTGACGGTGGCCGTGCGCTTGGCGTGGTCGACGGACTGCGCCTCACCGATCACGATCTTGCAGTGCGCGAGTACGCGGCGGAGCGGGACGACGACATGGCGCGGTGAGATCGAACCGGCGGCCGCTTCGGGCAGGAACGGCTGATACGTCATATACGGCTCGGGGGTGACGACCACGATCTCGGCCGCACCGCTTCTGAGTCTCTGCTTCAGCTTCCGCTGGAGACGCAGCGCTGTGTACATCCCGACGTAGCCGCCACCGATGACGAGAATGCGCACACCCGGTGGGGGGCCGGGGGGTGTTCCCCCGGAATCTGAAGCCATCACCACCCCATGACGCAACGTGCTCAGGGGTTTGTCCACAGCCTCGACAAATTGTGTGACCGGAGGTTCTCGACGGGCGGTGGTCGCGCGGCTCGGCGGTGATGTGCAAGCGGCGCAGGTCAGGGGTTGAGGCGGAGGTTCCGGACCGGGGCCGAATCAGTGAACAACCAGTCCCTGCACTGATCGGGGGGCGCTCCGTGCGGAACTACCCCCTTCTGAATTGAGCTGGGCTCAACTATGTTCGTATGTCGTCGGGGTGTCGGACGGAGACCATGATCCACTCTCCGACTCAAACGGCGGGAAGTCTCCGGGGGGAGACGTCATAACCGGGGGAACAGTTATGCACATTCAGGATTCTTGGCAGGTTGCCGCTACGGTTCCGTCCCTTTCGTCCGATGGAACGGGACGAAACGGAGCGGTGGTCAACGGAGCGGTGGGAGCGGTCGGGACGACGGTGGCGACGGGTTCGGTCGGCACGGTCGGGACCGGCGGGGCCAATGGAACGGCCGGAACGGCCGGAACGGCCGGTGCGGCCGGGGCCAATGGCCGCTCGGCTCCGCTCCGCGTGGATGCTCAGCGCAATCTGGAACATGTCCTGCGGGCCGCGCGCGAGGTGTTCGGCGAGCTGGGATACGGGGCTCCGATGGAGGACGTGGCGCGTCGCGCCAGAGTCGGAGTCGGCACGGTGTACCGACGCTTCCCGAGCAAGGACGTGCTGGTCCGGCGGATAGCCGAGGAGGAGACCTCCAGGCTCACCGACCAGGCCCGGACCGCGCTCGGCCAGGAGGACGAGCCGTGGTCGGCGCTGTCGCGCTTCCTGCGTACGTCCGTGGCCTCGGGTGCGGGGCGGCTGCTGCCGCCCCAGGTGCTGAGGGTCGGTGTCGATGTCGATTCCGACAGCTCCGACGGCTCTGGCGGGTTCGCCGGGTCCGGTGGGTCCGGTGGGTCCGGTGGGTCCGGTGGCAGTGACCTGACGGCGGCCGGGGAGCCGGTGACGGCATCGGGTTCGGCGTCGGGCGGCGAGCGGGACGAGGCACGGGTGCCTCAGCAGCGGCAGGGTGCCGGCCAGGCCGATCTCCGGTCGGCCGACGAGCGTTCCGCCGCGGAGACCGGCGTCGAGGACGACGGCACGGGAGCCGGCGAGCTGCTGGAGGTGGTCGGCCGCCTGGTGGACCGGGCACGGGCCGCCGGTGAACTGCGCCGTGATGTGACGGTCGCGGATGTACTGCTGGTGATAGCGACGGCGGCGCCTTCGCTGCCCGACCCGGCACAGCAGGCCGCCGCTTCGAGCAGGCTCCTGGACATCCTGCTGGAGGGACTGCGTTCCCGGCCCGCCGCCTGAGCAGAGTGCGTGGGCGCAGTGGTGCCTGTATGTGCCGCTGCGCCCGGCGCGAATGGTTGATGTGGCCCGTTTTGGTGGGCTCTCGACTGATGGTCCGTCATCCGCTCAACCAGGTCGCACCGGCACCCGCGCCCGCCCCTCGCGCCGCCGGAATGCCCGCCCTCTTCCCGTCTCAGCGCGGACCGGCGAGCTCAGTGCTCCCGAATGGCGGACTGCGGCGACAACTCGTACACGCGGAAAGTGATCTACCAGCTTTCCCCGAATGAATGGCTGTTAGTACTCACATTCGGAAAAACGCCCCGGATGAGTGGTTGCGGGGGCTGAAGGTCCGACGGGATTGCGCCATGTGGCACTCTTGCCCGATGTTCGGGTCCGACAGCGCATACGGGGGCTACCGCGATGAGCGGTGACGGGCAGCAGGAAGAGGCGTTCGACGACGTCTCCGCCGTGGGCGGTGCAGCGGAGGCCGGTGGGCGGTCCGCCCGGCAGGTTCCGAGCCAGGCCGGGCCCGGGCGGTCGAGCAGTGACGTCGAGGGCGGCACGGTGCTGCCGGGTCCATGGCCGGCTCCGACCGGTCCCGATCACGGCCCCGATCACGGCCCTGAGGCCGATGTCGCGGTGCCCATGCAGCGGGAGGGCGGCAGCACCGGCCTCACCGACGCCTCCGGCGCCGCGCCCTCCGACGCCGATCTGATCCGGCAGATGCGGGACGGCGACGACCTCGCGTACGAGGAGCTCTTCCGGCGCCACTCCGACGCGGTGCGACGCTACGCGCGGAGCTGCTGCCGGGACGCCCACACGGCCGACGACCTGACGGCCGAGGTCTTCGCCCGCACACTGCAGGCGGTACGGCGGGGCAAGGGGCCCGAGGAGGCCGTTCGGGCCTACCTCATGACCGCCGTCCGCCATGTCGGCGCCGCCTGGACCAAGACCGCGAAGCGGGAGCATCTGGTCGACGACTTCGCGGTGTTCGCCGCGCAGGCGTCCCAGGCCTCCCAGGTGTCGGACGCGGACACGCTCGATCTGGGCGCGGATGTGCTGGCGATGCACGAGGCCGAGCAGTCGATGGCCATGCAGGCGTTCCGCAGTCTGCCGGAGCGCTGGCAGGCGGTGCTGTGGCACACCACCGTCGAGGAGGAGTCGCCCAGCGCGATCGCCCCGCTCTTCGGGCTGACCGCCAACGCCACGGCGGTGCTGGCCAGTCGGGCCCGCGAAGGCCTCAAGCAGGCCTATCTGCAGGCGCATGTGAGCCAGGCCCTGACCTCCGGCGGCGACTGTGCGCGCTATGCCGACCGGCTCGGCGCGTACGCGCGTGGCGGGCTCCGCATGCGGGCCGAGCGTGGCCTGCGCGGACATCTGGAGGAGTGCTCGAAGTGCCGGCTCGCCGCAGGCGAACTGGCCCATGTCAACGCCGGGATCCCCGCGCTGCTGCCGGTCGCGGTCATCGGCTGGTTCGCCGCCGGGTACTCGCTCAAGGCGGCCGGGATCGTCGCCGGGGGCGCGGCCGGCGCCGCGGGTGCGGGTGCCGCCGCGGCGGCCACCGGGGGGAGCTCCGGTGGAAGTGCGGCCGGTGGTGCCGCGGCCTCGGAGGGGCTCGGTGCCCCGGCGAAGGCCGGTATCGCGGCGGCGGTCGTGGTGGCCGCCGCAGCCGGGCTGGCCTGGGCGCTGGTCGGTGACGACCAGCCGAAGCCCGAGGCCAGGCCCGCGACGAAGCCTGCCGTCGTGGCTCCGCCGGCGCCGACCCCGCCGCCCGCGCCGAAGCCGACGCCACCGAAG
>NZ_JBCEWQ010000237.1:0-9103 GCF_038448545.1 Streptomyces sp. CLV115 | reverse complement strand
TGTGCGGCGCCCCGCGGGGTCCCGCCCGTACGGGGGTCGGACGCGACCGCGCGGGGCGGGTCGTGGGTCAGGAAGCCTGACGCAGGGATACGGACCTGGCGAAGAAGTCCGTGAGGACCGGGGCCACCGCCTGCGGGGCCAGGTCGCGGGTCTGGCCCGTCAGGGTGCGGTGGCGGGCGCGGGGGAGGGCGTCCGCGAGGGTGCGCGAGGCGAGGCGGGACGGGGTGGGGCTGGAACCGCCGCAGATCACCAGCGTGCGGGCCGTGACGGAGGCGAAGCGGGCGGCCGGGATCGCGCCGGTGCCGAGGATCGCGTCGTCGTACGCGAGGGTGTGCGCCATCGCCAGCAGGTCGCTCCAGAGCGGGGCGCGGCGCATGCGGGCGATCATGTCGGCCGGCACGCCCGTCACGGACAGGAACAGCTCGACGGCTCCCGCGCGGTCCCCGGCGGACAGCAGCCGGTGCAGGCGCGAGGTGCAGCACGCCTTGTACCGGAGGCCCGAGGCGCCCGGCGTGTAGGGCGGTTCGTACACGGCCAGCAGGTCGACGGGGAGGCCGGAGGCCTGCGCCTCCAGGGCCAGGGCCCCGCCGGCGCCCATGCCGAAGACGGAGGCCCGGCCGCCCGTCGCGGAGACGAGCGCGGCCAGGTCCTCGATCTCGCGTTCCACCGCGTACGGGGAGCTGTCGCCGCTGGAGCCGCGGCCGCGTCTGTCGTACGTGACGACGTGGAAGTGCGGCGCGAGCAGCCGCGCCAGCGGCGCCTCGGTCGCCGCGGTGCCCAGCGAGCCGCCCACCAGGATCACCGGCGGGCCTTCACCGCGCCGCCGGTACGCGATCAAGGTGCCGTCGCGGGAGAGAATCTTGTCCATGCGAGGGTGGACCGCCGGGCCCGCGAAAACTCATCGCTCCAGCCGAAGTTTTTCTGAGATTCTTCGATTGCCCAGGTCAGGGCCGTTCTTGACGATCAGTCGGCAGTGATATCGGTGTCGTAGAAGCAGAAGTGGTCCTTGATCGCGGCGACTTCGGGCTTCGGCTCCGGGTAGGCCCAGACGAGATCCGTGTTGCCCGGGAGCGACCAGTAGGAGGCATCTCCCTTGAACGGGCAGTGGGTTCGGGTGTCCGATGCCGTGAGGAGTTCGGTACGGACGTCCTCGGACGGCAGGTAGTAGCGGACCGGACAGCCCGTCTCGCGCAGGACGAGCGGGCGTCGGCTCTCGGCGAGCACCTGCCCGTCGCGGACCACACGTACATGCTCGGTGCCGGGCTCGACCGTGATGCGGTGTCCTGGTGACGTAGTCATGTAAAGGTCAGCCGTTTCGCGGACCGGATTCTTCCCCGGCCTCCGGCTCGGAGCTCGCGGTCCCGGTCCCCAGCCGGCGGACTTCGGCCCCCAGCCCCCAGTGCTCGGCTCTCGGCCCTCGGCACTCTGGCCCGCCGGTCCCCTCCGGGGGAGGTTTTCCACAGGGTGCGGGGACCTGTCGGCGGTGGCCCTTACCGTTGGTCCATGAAGATCTGCGTATTTCTCTCCGCCGCCGACCTCGACGAGCGCTACACCCGGCCCGCCCGCGAATTCGCCGAGCTGCTCGGCAAGGGCGGCCACACCCTGGTCTGGGGAGGCTCGGAGAGCGGGCTGATGAAGGTCGTCGCCGACGGCGTCCAGGAGTCGGGCGGACGGCTGGTGGGGGTGTCGGTGGACTTCCTGGCGGCCAAGGCGCGGGCCGACGCGGACGAGATGGTGATCGCGCGCGATCTGGCCGAGCGCAAGGCGCTGCTCCTGGAGAAGGCCGACGCGGTCGTGATCATGGTGGGCGGCACCGGGACCCTCGACGAGGCGACCGAGATCCTGGAGCTGAAGAAGCACGGCAAGCACGACAAGCCGGTCGTCCTGCTCAACACGGCGGGCTTCTACGACGGGCTGCGCCAGCAGTTCCAGCGCATGGAGGACGAGGGCTTCCTGCCCCTCCCGCTGACCGACCTGGTGTTCTTCGCCAAGGACGGCGTGGGCGCGCTGGCCTACCTGGAGGAGTGGTCCGGCCTGCGGTGACGGCGCGGCGGGGGTGCGATCATGAGGGCATGCCCACTCATGTCATCACCGGTGCCGGCTCCGGCATCGGAGCCGCCGTCACCCGCCGTCTGCTGGAGCGCGGTGACGAGACCGTGCTCCTGGCCCGCGACGCGGGCCGTGCCAAGGAGCTGGCCGAGCTCCACCCCGGCGCCCGTACGCTCGTCGGCGACCTCTCCAACCCGGACCGGCTCTCCTGGGCGTTCGCCCAGCAGGCGATGCCGGACCGGATCGACTCGCTGCTGCACGTCGCGGGCGTGGTCGAGCTCGGCCGGGTCGGTGACCTCACGCCCAAGGCCTGGCACTTCCAGCTCAACACCAATCTGGTCGCGCCCGCCGAGATCACCCGGCTGCTGCTGCCGCAGCTGCGCGTCGCCCAGGGCCACGTCCTCTTCGTGAACTCGGGCGCCGGCCTCGCCGCGCACGCCGAGTGGAGCGGGTACGCCGCGAGCAAGCACGGCCTGAAGGCCCTCGCCGACTCGCTGCGCCACGAGGAGCACGCCAACGGCGTCCGGGTCACCTCCGTCTACCCGGGGCGCACCGCCAGCCCCATGCAGGCCAAGGTCCACCAGCAGGAGGGCAAGGAGTACGACCCCTCCCGCTGGATCGACCCGGAGTCGGTGGCCACCACGATCCTGATGGCCGTCGACCTGCCGCGCGACGCCGAGGTCAACGACCTGACGGTGCGCCCCGGACGCTGAGCGACGCGGACGCCGGTAGTGGTCCGGCGCGGCCTTAGGCTTCCCGTGTGAGCGAGAAGAGCGAGTTCAGCGGTTGCCCGGCCACCGGGATCGGGTCCATGCCCGGGGGAGACGCGCGGGAGGCGGCGAAGACCGTCACCGGCTCCTTCGCGGGCGGTGAGGGCCTGCCGCATCTGGCGGAGCTGCCCGCCCGCGGGCCCGGCGCGGACATGATCGGGCGGACCATCGGGCTGCTCGTCGACCTGTACGGGCACGTCGAGCCCAGCGGCTGGCGGATCAGCGACCGGCCCGGACGCGACACCCGCCGGGCCAGGTCCTGGCTCGGCGAGGACCTCGACGCCCTGGAGGAGTTCACCCAGGGATACGAGGGACCGCTCAAGGTCCAGGCCGTCGGCCCCTGGACGCTGGCCTCCGCACTGGAGCGCCGGGGCGGCGAGGCCGCGCTCGGCGACCCCGGCGCCTGCCGCGACCTGGCGGGCTCACTCGCGGAAGGGCTGCGCGCCCACCTCGCGGAGGTACGGCGCAGGGTGCCCGGCGCCCAGGTGATCCTCCAGCTCGACGAGCCGTCCCTGACCGCCGTACTGCGCGGGCGGGTCAGGACGGCCAGCGGCTACCGCACGTACCGGGCCGTGGACCGCCAGGTCGTCGAGGGCACCCTGCGCGACGTCCTGGCGGCGGCCGGGGACGGGGCGACGCTCGTGCACACCTGCGCGCCCGAGGTGCCGTTCGCGCTGCTGCGCCGGGCCGGGGCCGGCGGCATCTCGTTCGACTTCTCACTGCTCACCGAGCGTGAGGATGACGCGATCGGGGAAGCCGTCGAGGGCGGCACCCAGCTCCTTCTCGGAGTGGTGCCGGGCACCGACCCGGCCTCGGGTGGATTGTCGGACCCGGGCGGTAGCGTCATGGGTGTCAGGACGTTGTGGCGCAGGCTGGGGCTGAATCCGGGGACTCTGACGGAGTCCGTGGTGATCACCCCGTCGTGCGGGCTCGCGGGTGCCTCGCCCGCGTACGCGCGCGCCGCGCTCGCCCACTGCGTCCGGGCCGCGAGATCGCTCGCAGACAACCCTGAGTAACGGGGCAACGGGTAACGGGAGGACGAGACGATGGCCGGCGAACAGCAGACGACGGTGCCCGCACAGGCCCAGGAGCAGCACGCGCTGCTCGCCGAGCAGATCGAGGAGCACCGCTTCCGGTACTACGTGAGCGACCAGCCGGTCGTCAGCGACGCCGAGTTCGACCGGCTGATGCGCGAGCTGGAGGCGCTGGAGGACACGTACCCCCAGCTGCGCACCCCGGATTCGCCGACGCAGAAGGTCGCGGGCCCCTACCGGACGGAATTCACCTCGGTCGAGCACCGGGAGCGGATGCTCTCGCTGGACAACGCCTTCGACGATCTGGAGCTGGCCGCCTGGGGCGAGCGGATCGCCCGGGACGTCGGTACCACCGACTACCACTTCCTGTGCGAGCCGAAGGTCGACGGACTGGCGGTCAACCTCACCTATGAGCACGGGCGGCTGACCCGGGCCGCCACCCGCGGCGACGGCCGCACCGGCGAGGACATCACCCCCAACATCCGTACGATCGCCGAGATCCCGCACCGGCTGAAGGGCGACCGGATCCCGGCGCTGGTCGAGATCCGCGGCGAGGTCTTCTTCCCGATGGAAGCCTTCGAGGAGCTCAACGCCCGGCTCGTCGAGGCCGACGACAAGCCGTTCGCCAACCCGCGCAACGCGGCGGCCGGGTCACTGCGCCAGAAGGACCCGAAGGTGACCGCCACCCGCCCGCTGCACATGGTGGTGCACGGCATCGGCGCCCGCGAGGGCTTCGACATCGACTGCCTCTCGCACGCCTACGAGCTGCTGCACGAATGGGGCCTGCCCACCGCCAAGTACAACAAGGTGGTGGATTCCCTCGACGGAGTAAGGGAGTTCATCAGGTACTTCGGTGAGAACCGGCACTCCGTGGAGCACGAGATCGACGGCGTCGTCGTCAAGCTCGACGAGATCCCGCTCCAGGGCCGGCTCGGCTCCACCTCCCGCGCTCCGCGCTGGGCGATCGCCTGGAAGTACGCCCCGGAGGAGGTCAACACCAAGCTGGTCAACATCCGGGTCGGCGTCGGCCGGACCGGCCGGGTCACGCCGTACGCGCAGGTCGAGCCGGTCGAAGTGGCGGGCTCCGAGGTGGAGTTCGCCACCCTGCACAACCAGAACGTGGTGAAGGCGAAGGGCGTCCTCATCGGGGACACGGTGGTGCTCCGCAAGGCGGGTGACGTGATCCCGGAGATCCTCGGCCCGGTCGTCGACCTCCGTGACGGCACCGAGCGGGCGTTCGTCATGCCCACCGAATGCCCGGAGTGCGGTACGGAGCTGCGGCCCATGAAGGAGGCCGACATCGACCTCCGCTGTCCCAACGCGCGCTCCTGCCCGGCCCAGTTGCGCGAACGCGTGGCCTACCTGGCGGGCCGCAAGTGCCTCGACATCGACCACTTCGGCTATGTCGCGGCCGCGGCTCTCACCAGGCCGCTGGAGCCCGCCGAGCCGCCGCTGCGCGACGAGGGCGATCTGTTCGGGCTGACGATCGAGGAGCTGCTGCCGATCCGGGCCTACGTCCTGGACCAGGACAGCGGGCTGCCCAAGCGCGATCCGAAGACCGGCGAGGAGAAGACCGCCTGGGTCTTCGCCAATCAGCAGGGCGAGCCGAAGAAGAACGCGCTCGCCATGCTCGACGCCATCGCCGCGGCCAAGGAAGCGCCGCTGGCCCGGATCCTCACCGGGCTCTCCATCCGCCATGTCGGCCCGGTCGCCGCCGCGGAGCTGGCCCGTCAGTTCCGTTCCATCGACCGGATCGACGAGGCCACCGAGAAGGAGCTGTCCGACGCCGACGGGGTCGGTGCCATCATCGCCGCGTCGGTGAAGCAGTGGTTCGCCGAGGACTGGCACCGGGAGATCCTGCGCAAGTGGCGCGAGGCCGGGGTCCGGATGGAGGACGAGAGCGCGGGGGAGGACGAGGGGCCGCGTCCGCTCGAAGGACTCACCGTCGTCGTCACCGGCACGCTGACCGGCCACACCAGGGATGGCGCGAAAGAGGCGCTCCAGAGCCGCGGCGCGAAGGTGACAGGTTCCGTTTCGAAGAAGACCTCCTTCGTGGTCGTCGGTGACAACCCCGGTTCGAAGTATGAAAAGGCCATGCAGTTGAAGGTGCCGGTGCTGGACGAGGACGGCTTCGCCGTACTGCTCGAACAGGGTCCGGATGCGGCCCGCGAGGCGGTGGTTCCGGCCGAGGAACCGGCGCAGTAGGCGGATCCCCGCCCCCGGGCGGGGTATCGGTACAGAACGGCGCCCGTCGGAACGGAGCGGTGGCCGTACGACCGGGAGGCGGGCGAATGGTGCGCAAGGGGGCGATCAAGGATGTAGAGGGGCAGGTCTGGGCAAGGGTTTCGCGGTTTCGGCCGGTTTACCCGATCGGCGCCTAGCAGATGCTGACGGATGTTCGGTCCGCATTCGGGCAAGAGCGTCAGAGCGCTGCCCGTAGAAGCCCTCCGCGGCCTACTGTTGAGACGTGCACCTGCCGTGCCCGGCTGCGGGGTGGGAAACCGGGTCGTGGCGGCGTGGAACGGAACCATCGGGTGACATCGGCATCGCCGGCTGTGAGAGGGACGGAATGAAACCGACCGAGAGCGCCGCACCGGTGTCGCGGCTGCAGGGTTTCGTCGGCCTCACGCCCAAAGTGGGCGCCGTTGCCATGGCGATCGCCGTTGTCCAGATCGCGACCGGTTTCTACCGGACCGTGAGCGAGGGACACGCGCTCTTCCCCGACGGCAGGGCCGGGTGGTCCCTCGCCGTCCTGACCGGAATCATCGTCGGCCATCTCGTCGCGCTCGGCCGCGACCGCTGGTGGGGAGGGACCGGTTCCGGTGCCTCCCTCACCCTGGCGGTGCTGCTGCTCTACGGCTGGGTGCCCGCCGCGCTGGTCTCCCTGGTCGTCGTCGTGCTCGTCGGTGTCGCCCGCAGACACCGCTGGTGGCAGGGGCTGCTGCACGGCGCCGTGGACATCCTGGGGATCGGCGCGGCGGCTCTGGTGCTCGGCGCCTTCGGCGAGGTGCAGACCGTCGAGTCGCCCTGGCAGCCACTCGACTGGGGCATCGACTCCGTCCCGGAGGTCCTCCTCGCCGCTTCCACCTACCTCGTGGTCACCAGGGTCCTGCTGTGGTACGCGAGGACGCCGCAGGGCGGCGGACTGCCCACCATCGCCCGCACCGCCCTGCTGCGCCAGGGCCTCGTCGCCCTGGCACTCGTCGCGATCGCACCGCTGATCTGCGTCGTCGCGATGGCCACCCCCCTGCTCCTGCCGCTCTTCGCCGTCCCGCTGATCGCCCTCGACTCCGCCCTCTGGATCGCCAGGGCCCGGGCCGAGGAGCAGCTGCGCGACCCGCTGACCGGGCTGCCCAACCGGCAGTGGCTGCTGGAGCGCACCTGGACGGCCCTGGAGGACGCCGAGTCCGTCGGCGCCAGATCCGCTCTCGTCCTGATCGACCTCGACCGTTTTCGCGCAGTCAACGACACCCTCGGTCATCTGGCGGGGGACCGGCTGCTGTTGCAGATAGCGGAACGCCTCAGACTCGCCCTGCCACGGGGCGCGGAGGCCGCGCGGCTGGGCGGCGACGAGTTCGCGGTGCTCCTGCCGACCGCGGACTCCACCACCAGCGCCCAGCGGGTCGCCCGCCATCTGGTCGCCGAGCTGTCCTCCCCGCTGGACCTCGACGGACTGACCCTGGTGCTGGAGGCCAGCGCCGGAGTCGCCGTCTATCCGGACCACGCGCTGGACGCCGAGGGGCTGCTCAGGCGGGCGGACGTGGCGATGTACCAGGCCAAGCGGGACCGCACGGGCGTCGAGGTCTACGAGTCCAAGCGGGACAGCAACACCCCGGACCGGCTCGGGCTGCTGGGCGATCTGCGCCGCGCCCTGGACGCCGGCGAGGTCGAGCTCCACTACCAGCCGAAGGTCCGCTTCGACGGCCAGGTGGCCGGCCTCGAAGCCCTGGTGCGCTGGGTGCATCCGGAACGCGGCAGGGTTCCTCCGGACGAGTTCATCGCCATCGCAGAGTCGTCCGGCCTCATGCCGCACCTCACGGAGTACGTCCTGGAGACCGCGCTGGCCCAGGTCGCCCGGTGGCGGGCACAGGGCCTGTTCGTCCCCGTCGCGGTCAACGTCTCCCCGCGCGACGTCCACACCCCCGGGTTCGCGGGCGGCGTCGCGGCCCGGCTCGCCCGGCACGGCGTCCCGGCCGGGGCGTTGCAGCTGGAGATAACGGAGCACGTGCTGCTGGAGGACCCGCAGCGTGCCGCCGACACACTCGCCGGGCTGACCGGGCACGGAGTGAAGATGTCCCTCGACGATTTCGGCACCGGGTACTCCTCGCTCGTCCATCTGCGCCGGCTGCCGGTCAGCGAGCTGAAGATCGACCGCTCGTTCGTGGCCCGGCTGGCCGTGGACAACGAGGACGCGGAGATCGTCCGCTGCACGATCGACCTGGCCCACTCGCTGGGTCTGCTGGTCGTCGCGGAAGGGGTCGAGGACGACGAGACCTGGGAGCGGCTGCGGGATCTGCGCTGCGACGCGGTGCAGGGCTGGCTGGTCGCCGCGGCGATGCCGCCGCAGGAGACCACGGCCTGGCTTCGGGCACGCGGCGAGCACGGCTGGCGGCGCCCGGCCGAGCTGGCAGCGGCAGCGGCCGCCGCAGCGGCGGCGGCCGGCACCCAGCCGGAACTGGAACAGCGCCCGCCCGGCCGACCGGTCAACTCCCGGCCCGCGACGACCTGAAGACGCGGGGGTCGGAGCGCGTGGCGGCCTGAGCTGCCGCGGTGGTCCCATCCCCTGGCGGCCCGAGCCGCGGAGGTACCGGCGTGCGGTGGTCCGGGGCTGCGGTGGTACCGGCGTGTGGTGGTCCGGGGCTGCGCCGAACGCCTTGTGCGGCGTGGCCGGTGCCTCGGGCCTGGCGAACGGCGGATCCACCGCGCGTGAGCATCGCGTCGTACGGCGCCGGCCGTTCGCGCGCGACATCCGTGTACGCCCGGCTGAGCGCGGCCGGCGCGCCCCGCTCGTCCGCCGCCGAGGTGCGGGCCGCCAGTAGCGCCGTGGCCGGCCCGCCGCAGCTCCCCACCACGACCGCCGTGAGCGCGTCCCTGCCCTTGAAGCGGCTGTAGAGGACCGGCCCGGCCGTACCCGACCTCCGAGGCGAGCCGGCGCGTGGTCACCGCTCGCCTGCCCTTCGGCTCCACCTGCCCTCCGGCTCAGCGTGCCCTCTGCTCGCCTGCTCGCGCTCCGCCCGCCCGCGCTCCGCC
>NZ_JBCEWQ010000236.1:0-9125 GCF_038448545.1 Streptomyces sp. CLV115 | reverse complement strand
CGACCGCCGACCGTCCCCCACCTAAGGACACCCGTCATGCACCGCGCGTTGATCGTCGTCGACGTTCAGAACGACTTCTGCGAGGGCGGCAGCCTCGCCGTGGCGGGCGGCGCCGATGTCGCCGCCGCCGTCACCGACCTGATCGGCGAGGCCCAGGCCGGGTACCGCCATGTGGTGGCCACCCGCGACCACCACATCGACGCGGGCAGCCACTTCTCCGACCGTCCGGACTTCGAGCACTCCTGGCCCCCGCACTGCGTGGCCGGCACGGAGGGCGTCGGCTTCCACCCGAATTTCGCCCCCGCGGTCGCCTCGGGGTCGATCGACGCGGTGTTCGACAAGGGCGCCTATGCGGCGGCGTACAGCGGCTTCGAGGGCCTCGACGAGAACGGTGTGGGGCTGGCCGACTGGCTGCGGGAACGCCATGTCACCGAGGTCGACGTGGTCGGCATCGCGACCGACCACTGTGTGCGGGCGACGGCGATGGACGCGGTCCGGGCGGGCTTCACGACGCATGTGCTGCTCGACCTGACCGCCGGGGTCGCCGAGACGACCACGGAGCGGGCGCTGGAGGAGCTCCGCAGGGCGGGCGTGAAGCTGACCGGCAAGCCGGTGGTCTAGGGCCTTTCGTCCGGATCGGCCCGGGCTCCGGCCCGGCCCCGGGGAAAGACCCTGGGACCTGTCCGGCCCGTTCGCGGCCCGGGGCCCGGAGCCCCGTGTCTCAGGCCGGCCGCCGGACGGGGATGGCCGGGCGGAGCAGGGCCCGGATCGGGTGCCAGAGCTCCTGTGCCCGCTCCGGCCTGGCGCGCCAGAGGAGCCCGTCGGGGTGGTGCAGCACGGCGGTGATCTCGTCGGGGGTGGGCGGCTCGGCGTTGCCGCGGAGGTAGACCGCGCGCAGTCCGGCGTTGCGCAGCCGGGTCAGGGCGCGGGCCCGGTTGGCCGCGTGCACCAGGACCCGGACCGGGGTGCCGGAACCCGGTCCGTCGGCCGGATGGGGCAGGGTGATCGCCACCACCACATTGCCGTCCGGCAACCTGCAGAATCCTCCGCCTGCCATGCTCCGCGCTCCCCCGTGAGACGTCGTGTCAATAAGAATCCGAACAAGACGCACCTAAACACGATCGGCCGCCGCCCGCTAGAGGGCGACGGCCGATCATGCTTTGACCTGCGGTTATGCGGGACTACTTGTGCGAGGGACCGACCTTGACGGTGATCGTCGAGCCGCTGCGCGGCTCCTTGACGATCGAGATCCGGGTGTTCGTGTCAGAAACCTGAACGCTCCCGGTCGGGTTCTCCTTGTACCAGTAGGTGCCCTTGTGGTCGTCGAAGGCCGGGATGCCGCGCTGCGACTTGATCCGGACCGGTGCGTCCGCGTTGTGCAGCGTGAAGGCGTCGGTCGCGTACCAGCTGAAGGGCGCGTCGAACGGCTGGATCTTGTTGCGGATGATCGAGCCGTCGGCCCACTTCAGGGGCTTGGCGTGCGCGTCGACCGGCAGGATCAGACCCTGGCCCGGGTGCTGCGACACGTTGTTGTCCTTCTGGGACTTGTCCCAGAGCCAGACGAGCAGACCGTTCTGGTACGGGTAGTGCTCGACCCAGTCGGGACGGGTCTTGGAGAAGCCGAAGTTGTACGGGCCGACCTTGAGGGTCTTGTCGTAGCTGACGTACTGGCGGTTCTCCGCGATGTAGTACTGCGGGTAGTCCTTGGTGAACGACTCACCGACGCGGGAGAAGCCCTTGGCGGTCCAGCCGTTGTCGTCGCCCTCGGCGTTGTCCGTGAAGAGCGCGGCACCGTCGGCGGTCACCGAGATGGTGTCCGCGGCGAAGCCGACGCCGCCCGCGCCGCCGTCGGTGGCGTAACGGAAGCGGATGTCGATCTTCTTGCCCGCGTAGGCGTCCAGCGGGAAGGAGAGCTTCTGGTACTTGCCGGAGACGTCGGTCAGGGCCGGCTTGTCACTGGCGTCGCGCGTGATCGCCTTGCCGTCTGCCGTGCCGTCGATCGCGGTCCAGCTGGTGCCACCGTTGTCCGACACCTCGGTGTAGAGGTAGTCGTAGTCCTTCTCGATGTCCCACCAGCCGGCGAGGTCCAGGGATGCCTTGGACTTGCCGGTGAGGTCGACCGAACGGGACAGGGTGTTGTTCAGGTTGTCGCCCGCGTCGCTCCACCACTGCTTGGAGCCCTCAGCCGGCTTGGTGACGTCGGTGGTGACGGGCTTCTCGGGCAGCGTGACGACGAGCGCCTGCTTGTTCTTGGTGTTGTACTCCGAAACGCCCAGCTTGTGGGTGGACTTCGTCGCGGCCTTGGCCTCGGCGTAGTCGAGCCAGCCCAGCTGGAGCTTGTCCCAGGCGGTCATGTCGCCGGGCAGGTCACCGATCGAGTCCTTGCCGGTGCCGAGCCAGGAGCCGGCCGACATCAGGGACCAGAAACCGACCGAGTTCTCGGCGGTGTTGGTGGTGTCGTAGAGGTCCGGCAGACCCAGGTCGTGGCCGTACTCGTGGGCGAAGACGCCCAGGCCGCCGTTCTCGGGCTGCGCGGTGTAGTCGCCGACCCAGATGCCGGTGTCACCGATCTGGGTGCCGCCCGCCTTGTTGCCGGCCGGGCCGGTCGCGCCGGCGTCGGTGCCGTAGGCGTACCAGCGGTGGGCCCAGATGGCGTTCGTGCCCTCGACGCCGCCACCCGCGGACTCGTCCTCACCGGCGTGGACGATCTGGAAGTGGTCGATGTAGCCGTCGGGCTCGTTGAAGTTGCCGTCGCCGTCGTAGTCGTAACGGTCCCACTGGTCGTACTTGGCGAGATCCGTCTTGATCTGCTCGGGCGTACGACCCTGGGCCTTCTGATCGGCGGCCCAGGCGTTCACGCCGTCCTTGATCATGTCCCAGGCGTTGGCGCAGTTGGTCGAACCGCAGTAGTTCGAGCCGTAACGGGCCTCGTTGTACGGAACCTTGACCCAGTCGGAGACCTCGCCGTCGACCGAGTAGCGCCCGGAGGACGTCTTCTCGTAGTACGTCTTCAGCGAGTCCTTGCCGGCCCCCTCACCGAAGTAGAGGTCCTGGAAGTGCGCCTGGTTGTAGTCGGCCTGCCAGGCGGTGCTGTTGTCCTTCTTGGGGTCCGGCTTGGCTATCTTGTTGTGCAGCGGGCCGGGCGTGCCCCCGTACTTCGGGACGGCCGGCTTCGGGCCGTCGCCGTCCGGGTCGAACATGGTGGTGTTGTCGACCTTGTCGCCGAACTCCACCAGGATCGTGAAGATCTTGTCCGTCTTCTCGCGGCCGAGCTCGACGTACTTCTTGTCGTCGAGCTTGACGACCTTGGAGCCGCCCCGCTTCGAGACCTTCTTGTCGCCCGATATGACCTGCTCAAGGGCGGCCTGACGCTGTGCGTCCTGCTGCTCGCTGAACGGGCCCTTCAGGTCGTGCTCGTTGCCCTTGGCCGACCCCGGGTCACGGCGGTCGACGCTGGTGCTCTTGGCTCCCGGCGCCTTCTCGTCTGCCTGGGCCGTGGCGAAAGCCGACGCCGTGGCGGCAGTGGCGGCCATGGCCACGACAACCGCAGCGGCGCGAAGCGCCCGTCTGTTTGTGGTCACTTGATGCAGTCCTCCCCGGCACTCGCCGCTGCGGCCAGGGGGTGATGTGGGGCCGCGCGCGCGAATACGCGTCACAAGTGACGACATTCGACCGGAGTTACGCGAGAAAAGACAGATCTTGACTTGCACAGGCCAAGTGCACTATGCAGGAGAACGCTTCCGTTATCCGGACGTTCAACAAGGGGCCAACCGGCGCGTCGCGGACCACGGTTGGAGTGGCAAATGACTCCGTGCGCCCCCTGTGCACCGGCACCTCGGGTTAGGCCGTGCTTACCGGTGGCTCCGCTCGGGCATCCACCGTCGTAGAGTCGCTTGACAGTGCGACCGTGTTGAGAGACTGCCCATCCGATGCCCCGAGGACGGATACCGCCATGCCGCGTCCCACAGCCGCACAGCTCTCCTACGGTTCGGTCACCGTCGTCTTCTCGACCCTCGCCATGCTGCTGCTCTCCCGTACGGGGTCGGGCCTCGGCATCGCCGTCATCGGGACCGCGGCGCTCGCGCTGGGTCTGCTGGTGGCCGTGACCGTACCCCAGCCGTCACGCGCGAAAACCGCGAGGCGGGCAGGTGCCCGCTCCGCGGTCCGGGTGAATCAGGACGCGGTCTCCGCGGCCGTCGAGGCCGAGGGCCTCGCCCGCGACGGGGCCCGTGCCCCGGTCTCCGCGCCCCGCGAGGCCGCGCCGCGGCCCGCGGACGAGCACGTGGGCCGGCACTCCGTACGCCACTGAGCCACCGGGACCGCGGGACGGGGTCTCGGGGCGGGGCCGGGACCGACGGCGTCAGTTGGTCTGGACGACCACCGTCTTCGCGGCCTTGTCCTGCAGGCCCTGCCGGTACGGCTTGTCCGTGAACATGAGCACGATGTTGATCAGCCACCACAGACACGGGCAGCACAGCAGCGCCGGCAGCCACAGCACCACGGCCCGCAGGAACGAGGCACCGGTGTCCGGCACCCGCCCGTCGTTGAGCATCGCGACGCGCAGCTTCAGCAGCCGCTTGCCGATGGTCCGGCCGTCCTTGTGCGTGAAGTACGTGTCGTAGGCGACGTACACGACCAGACCGATGAGCGACCAGATCAACTGGTGCCCGCTGTACGTCTGGCTGAAGACGTCACCTACGCCGTTGCCGTTGCCGTTGTTGTCCGTCACCTCGACCGCACCGCCCCAGGGCAGCGAGATCAGATACAGCGGGATCGAGATGATCAGGAAGTCGATCAGCCGGGCCAGGATGCGCTTGCCCGGCTCCCCGAGCGGCGGCATGCCGGCCAGCGGATCCGCACCGCCGTACGGTCCACCGCCGCCGTAGGGGCCCGGATCGTACGGCGGCGGGGGCGGGGGCGGAGCGCTGTCGTACGGCGAGCCCGACGACGGCGGGGGCTCATGCGGCTTCTTGAGGAACGGGTCGTCCTCGGGCGGCTGACCGGACGTCGGCTGATCGTTGCTCATGGGGGCAGTGCATCCCGCCCCGGAGGCGCCCGCAACGGCTCAGGTGCGTTCGGGGGACGCCCGGTCGGGGCGGCCCTTCACCCGGTGGGCCGTCGGCCGACCGGGTGCGGTCAGCCCGCCACGAAGGTGTGTGCCGCCTTGTCGTGCCAGCACTGGCGCCACGGCCGGTCGATCAGGCACCACAGCACATTGACCACCCCGATCACCAGGATGCCGAGCACGCCGTAGACCAGCCATCGGCGCAGCGCGGCACCGAAGGACGGGGCGCCGTGGGACTCGATGTCCCGTACTTCGAGCCCGCAGACCTTCTTGCCCAGGGTGCGGCCCCACTTGGCCGTCGGCAGCGCCTCCAGCAGGACCCCGAGCACGAGGAACGCGCCGAGCACCGCGCCGAACAGGCCGGCCGTGGTGGAGTCCACCAGCCAGACGGTGACCGTCTCACCGGAGAGCTTCGCCGCGTTGATCTTCTCGTCGATGTGGTCCAGCGCCTGCGAGACGAGCGGGAAGCCGATCGCGCCGACGAGCGCCATCAGCACGACGCTGTCGATCAGCCGGGCGGCGAACCGCCTGCCGAGCCCGGCGGGCCTGGCCGCCGCCTGGGCCTGCGCGAGCTGCTGGAAGGGGTCGTCGACCGGCGGCTTCCAGGGCACGACGGGCTGCTGGGGCTGCTGGGGCTGCTGGGCCTGTTGCGGCTGCTGCGGCTGGGGGCGGAGCTGGGGCTGCTGGGCCTGGAGCTGCGGCTGGTGCTGGAGCTGCGGCTGAGGCTGCTGGGCCTGGAGCTGCGGCTGGTGCTGCTGTGCCGGAAGTTGGGGATGGGCTGCCTGAGCGGGTGGCGAGGCTGGCTGACTGCCCTGTTGCGCCCAGGGGGCCGGGTTCTGAGCCTGTGCCGGGTTCTGAGCCTGTACGGGGCTCTGGCCTTGCACAGGGTTCTGGCCCTGTGCGGGGTTCTGGCCCTGTGCGGGGTTCTGCGCCGGGGCGGAGGGCTGTGCGCCCGGCCCCGGGGCGATCGCGCGGATCGCCATCGTCCCCTCCGATGCCGCCGGTTCGGTCGCCCGACGGGCCGGCGGACCACCGCCCCGGCCCACGGCCCGGATCGTGACCGTCCCGTCGGTGGGCGGGCGTCCCGCGTCGCCCGGACCCGCATCCGTACCGCCGCCGGGGCGGCCCTGACGGCCGATCCGGATCGCAACGGTGTTCTCCGGGGCGGGAGAAGACGGCGCGGGAGACGACGACGGAGCGGGAGAAGGAGAAGCGGGAAGAGCGGGAAGAGAAGGAGAAGGCGCGGGAGAAAGCGCGGGAGGGGCGGCGGGCTGTCGCGGGTCCGGCGCGGGAGCGCGGTCGGCGGGGGCACGGACCGCCGGGACGCGATCGCCCGGCACCGGGTCGGCCGGGGCGCGGTCCGCGGGCGTACGCGGATCGCTCTGCCCGTCCGGCCGGCCCGGTTCGCCGTCCTGTCCGCCCGGTTCGCCGGGCTGTCCGCCGCCCCAGGAGACCCGCCGGTCGTGTTCGCCGCCGAATCCGGTCTGCCGGGAGGCGTCGGCCTGCCAGGCGGTGGCCGGTTCGGGGCGGTTGCCCGCGTGCGGCCCCTCGTCCAGGAAAACCGGACCGGTCTCGTCCACCGGAGCCGGAGCCGGAGGCGGTACCGACGGCTGGGGCTCGGGCACCGGCGCGGAGGACGCTTCTGCGGAGGGTGTCACAGCCGTCGACCCGCCCTGCTCAGGAGCCGGGCGGCTTGTGCCTGGCACCCACGATGCACCGTTCCAGTACCGGACATATCCGGGAATGGACGGGTCGGGGTAGTACCCCTCGCGGGGGCTTTCGTCACCGGGTGCCGGGGTTGGGGCGCTCATCACCGTGGTCCCGTATCTCTTCGAGGCCTGAATGCAACGGGTCCACATCTACCAGACGCCCGCGTACCCCTGGGCCACTCCAGGGGTTTGGGGCTCTTTCCCGTCGCCCGAAAATTTTTCTCGGAAGTCGCGTAATAGATGGCGTGGAGGGTGCTCTCTCCCTGTGCGGGCCGGTCATGGGACCGGTCCACACACACCGGAAGGACGCACTCATGCACACCACCGTGGAACGCGAGCTGGAACTCAAGCTGGTCCTGTCGCCCGAGCGCAGCATCCCCGTCCCCGCCCGTCTGACGTACCGGACAGCGGACCCGTACGCCGTGCACGTGGCCTTCCACATCGGCTCCGAATTCCCGGTGCACTGGACGTTCGCCCGCGATCTGCTGGTCGAGGGCGTGTTCCGGCCGTGCGGTCACGGGGACGTCCGGATCTGGCCGACCAAGGTCGACCGGCGCAACGTCATCTTCGTCGCGCTGACCTCGCCCGACGGGAACGCGCTCCTGGAGGTGCCGTCCGCCGCGGTGGCCGCCTGGGTGGAGCGGACGCTGCGGGTGGTCCCGCCCGGCACGGAGGCCGAGCGGCTCGGGATCGACGAGGGCCTCGCCGAGCTGCTCGCCCCGCTGCCGGCCGACGACCTGTGGCTGCGCGACCCGTGGCCGTCGGACGAGTCGCAGGACGGCGAGGCGTGAGCGGGCACCGTTCCGGCCGGCCGTCAGAACACCTTGCCGGGGTTGAGCAGCCCCAGCGGGTCGAACGCCTGCTTGATGCCCCGGTGCAGCTCGACGCTGACCTCGCCGAGCTCGCGTGCCAGCCACTCCTTCTTCAGGAGGCCGACGCCGTGCTCGCCGGTGATCGTGCCACCGAGCTCCAGGCCGAGCGCCATGATCTCGTCGAACGATTCGCGGGCCCGCCGGGACTCGTCGGCGTCGGTGTGGTCGAAGCAGACGACGGGGTGGGTGTTGCCGTCGCCCGCGTGCACGCAGACACCGATGGTGAGGTCGTACTTCTCGGCGACGGCCGCGGTGCCCTCCAGCATGGCGCCGAGCTTCGAGCGGGGTACGCAGACGTCGTCGATCATCGTGGCCGACTTGACGGTCTCCAGCGCGGTGAGCGACATCCGCCGGGCCTGGAGCAGCATTTCGGACTCGGCGGCGTCCTCGGCGGGAACCACGTCGGTGGCGCCCGCGGCGGTGCACAGCTCGGCGACGGCGGCCAGATCGGCCGACGGGTCCGGGGTGTCGAAGGCGGCGAGCAGGAGCGCCTCGGTGGTGTCGGGGAGGCCCATGTGGGCCATCTTGTTGACGGCCCGGACCGTTGTACGGTCCATCAGTTCGAGGAGTGACGGAGTGTGACCACGCTCCATGATCCGGCAGATCGCGTCGCAGGCGCTCGCCGCGCTCGGGAACTCCGCGGCCAGGACCAGTTGCCGCGCCGGCCGGGGCTTCAGCGCGAGCACGGCCTTGACGACGATGCCGAGGCTGCCCTCCGAGCCGACGAAGAGCCGGGTGAGGTCGTACCCGGCGACGCCCTTCGCGGTGCGGCGGCCGGTGGTGAGCAGCCGCCCGTCGGCGAGCACGACCTCCAGGCCGAGTACGTACTCGGCGGTGACCCCGTACTTCACGCAGCACAGGCCGCCGGACGCGGTGCCGATGTTGCCGCCGATGGTGCACATCTCCCAGCTGGAGGGATCCGGCGGGTAATAGAGGCCGTGCTCGTCGACCGCCCGGGACAGCACCGCGTTGACGACGCCCGGTTCGACGACGGCGATCCGGTCGACCGGGCTGATCTCCAGGATCCGGTCCATCTTCACCAGGGAGAGCACGATGCAGCCGTCGGAGGCGTTGGCCGCGCCCGACAGGCCGGTACGGGCACCCTGCGGGACGACCGGGACGCGCAGGGCCGTGGCGGTCCGCATGACGTGCTGGACCTGCTCGACGGTGCGCGGGAGCACGACGACCGCGGGTGTGCCCGCCTCGCAGAAGCTCGCCATGTCGTGGGCGTACGAGGCGGTGACGTCGGGATCCGTGATCAGGGCGTCGACGGGCAGACCGGCACGAAGTTGTTCGAGAAGACCGTCCATGATCCAAGCGTGACACCCGGGCCCATTGGTGTGAACCCGTCTGCCGCGGCCTTCGCAAGGCGCGGTGTGCTCTTATTACTGACGCAGAGTGATCGGCATGGATGTGATGCCGCAGCAGCCGCCGCAGCCCCCTGATCCGAGCAGCTCCCCTCCCCTTGACGTCTCCGCC
>NZ_JBCEWQ010000235.1:0-9356 GCF_038448545.1 Streptomyces sp. CLV115 | reverse complement strand
CTCTTGTCCCCCTGGTCCCCCTCGGCAGCGAAGGCGGAACGGAGGCCAAGGGGGACCAGGGGGACAAGAGCGGCGGTGACGAAGGCTCCGACGGCGGTGGCCGCGGCGACGAGGGCGGTGGCCGCGGTGACGAAGGCGGTGACGGCGGTGGCCGCGGTGACGAAGGCGGTGACGGCGGTGGCCGCGGTGACGAGGGCGGTGACCGGGGCGGGCGCGGTGACGAGGGCGGTGACCGGGGCGGGCGCGGTCGCGGCCACGACCGGAAGAAGGAGGAGCGGATCTACTTCAACGAACGGTCCTACTCCGGCTTTTCGGAAGGCTGCATCAGCGCGGCCAGCGGGCTGGGCTCCACTAGCTTCAGTATCTTCAACGACAGCCGGAACGTCGTCGAGGTCTATCGAGGGTTCGCCTGTGACGGCGGTGCCCCGGTCGCCACGGTCGGCCCCTACGGCAGCACGTACGGCGTCGCGGCCCGTACCGTCCAGGGCAGCGGGTTCCTCGACAACGCCGTCGTGGGCAGCTTCCGGGTGATCGGCCACGACGACGAGTGGTGACGGTACGGAGCGCCGCGCGGCATGGCGAGCGACGGGCCGCGACCGGACGTCTCCGGGCTTGTCCGGTACGGGGTGCTCCGCACCCCGTACCCCGTACTCCCGGGCGCGGCCGGGACTCTCAGCTCCCGGACAGCAGCGTCGGCAGCTTGCGCATGTCGTCGAAGACCACGGTGTCCGGACCTTCCAGCCAGTGCGCCGGAGTCAGTCCGCCCGCGTAGCCGAACGCTCGCATCCCGGCCGAACGGGCGGCCTGCACACCGTACTTGCTGTCCTCGACGACCACACAGGCGGCGGGGTCGACCCCCATCCGCCGGGCCGCGTGGAGAAAGAGGTCGGGGGCGGGCTTTCCGTGTGCGACCTCGGTTGCGCTGAAGATGCGTCCCTCGAAGTGCGCGTAGAGCCCGGTGTGGCCCAGGGTGTGGCGCATCTTCTCGTGGCTGCCGCTGGACGCCACGCAGGTGGGGAGCGTGAGGGCGGCCAGCGCTTCGTGGATCCCCTCCACCGCGACGAGTTCACGGTCGACCGCCTCGCGGTGGAGGGCCTCGTAGCGCTGCTGCCAGGCGGCGGACTTGCCGGGCAGCCGGGCGTCGACCAGCTCGCTGATGGACTTGTTCGACCGGCCCACGAACTTCTCGACGACCTCGTCCGCCGTCAGCGGCCATCCCAGCTCGGCGCCGATCTGGACCTCGATGCGTACGGCGATCCGTTCGCTGTCGACGAGAACGCCGTCGCAGTCGAATATGACGAGCTCAGGGGTTGTGAACATCAGGTAAGGATACGGAGGACGGCGGGGACCGCACCCGTTCGGTCCGACGCCATGGTGGCCCGGCGCCTTTGGTAGCGTGCGCGGCACTCCGCCCCCCACCACCAGCTCACAGCGGGCCGACGCGAAGCCAGACTCGCGGTCGCTTGCCCGCTGGGCATCCTGATGAAGGAAAAGCCGTGAACACGATTTCCCGCACGATATCCGGCATAGTGGCCGCCACCGCAGTGCTCGGCGGTGCCATGGTGGCGACCGCAGGCCCGGCCGCCGCCGCGAGCTATCACTGCACCACCAGCAAGCACTCCGTCGACAACCCGGCATACAGCGGTCCTTACGGCGACAACTTCGACTTCTCCGTGCAACTCTGCGCCAAGCGCTCCAGCGGCAACATCTACACCTACGCCAAGATCAGCTGGGACGGGCCGGCCTGGTTCGTCGACGGCCCCAGCGAGTTCGACGCCGCCCGCTTCCACCTTCAGACCAAGAAGAGCGTGTCCGGCCCCGACAAGGTCGTGAAGTGGGCCAACTACACCGGCATCAAGTCCCGCCTTGAGCACGGCGACTACAAGGGCAACGGCAGCTACACGACCGGCGTCCTCAAGTACGCGGCCGGGTCCGGCCGTTACCTCGCCGACGGATTCCTCCAGCTGGACTGGGACAAGGACGGCAAGGGCTACCGGAACACGACGTTCTCGGCCTCCCCGACCGTCTGATCCGGACGGCTCGCCCCGCACCGGGTCGTGGATTTCCGCGGCCCGGTGCGGGTGTGTTCAGCGCTGTGTGTTCAGCGCTGTGCGTTCAGCCATGCGCGGAGACCGGTGGAAGCCGGTGACGATCGGCCGCGCACTCCCGGCAGTCGCCCGGCGTGGAGGAGCGGAAGGCGCGGTCGCAGCGGTCGCAGTTCTGGAGCGGCACGGTATGGCCGCCCAGGACCGGCGGGGGTGGCAGCAGGGCCGTGAGCCGGTACCGGAGGAGCTTCGCGGGACGCCTGAGGGGCTGGGGAAGATCGTGGGTGAGGGCGTGCCGGAGAGCGGCGGGCGTGGCACCACGTTCGAACCAGGTCGCGGCGGCGGGGGCGAGCAGGACGACGTCCTTCTCGGTGAGGGTCATCTCGGCCGCGTGCCGGTGAAGCTCGGTGAGCAACGCGGTGGCCGCCCGGAGGTACTGGGGGAGCGGGTTGCGCGGCTGGGGGAGCGGCGGAGGCGGAGGCGCGGGCGCGGGCAGGGGTGCGGGCTCGGGCGTCGGCGCGGGGGCCTGGCGGCGCGGCTTGGGCGCCGGGGTCGGCGCCGGTGCCGGTGCCGGTGCCAGGTGACGCTGTGCGGTGCCGGTCGGCTGGTTGTACGAGCAAGTGCGCGTGACGACACGGCCGTTGGGTAGTCGCTCGCGGGTACGCCGCAGATAGCCGTGGGCCTCCAGCTCGCGCAGCGCGGCGGCGATACGGGCCTCGCTCTCGGGGAAGCGCTCGGCGAGCTTCTTGATGCCGATCCGCGCCCCGGCGGGCAGCGACTGGATGTACGTGGACAGTCCGATCGCCAGCAGGGACAGTTCGCGGTGCTGGGCGAGGTGGTTGCCGATGATCGTGAACCGGCTGGTCTGGCGGGTGTTGATGTGGCGGATGCCGGACGTCGGCGACCCGCCCCCGCGAACGGCGGGCGCGGAGCGTGCGGGCACGCTAACCTGCTGTGTATCCATCGGGAAGGTGCTTCTTCCTTGGTGGTCAGGCCCTCGTTCGGGATCATCACTCCCGGCCGAGGGCCGACGTACGTGTGGGGTTGTGTTGGCGTGAGCATATGCCCGCAAGCTGCCCCGAAATCCAGCTGAGTTGCCCGATGTCACCCGCGCGAGTGACAGGGGCCCGCAGGTTACAGAGACGGGTCGGGTCGGGTTTTTCTTACGTCCTCAAGACAAAGACTTAAAAGCTTTTACGCCGCGGCCCACCGCGTCCCGGTCAGCCGCGTCGCGGTCCACCGGGTCGCGGCTGTCACGACCCGGCGGACGCCGGTCGTACCAGGCGCTCAGCCCTGCTGCGCGTACGAAACGAACGCCGCCCAGGCGCCGGGGGCGACGTCGAGTCGGGGCCCCTGGACGTTCTTGGAGTCACGGACGTGGACGGCGGCGGCACAGGTTGCGACCTCGATGCAGGCGCCGCCTTCGCCGCTGCTGCGGCTGGACTTGCGCCAGTGGGCAGCGACCTCGACGCACTCGCCACCGGCGCCGCTGCTGTAACTGCTCTTGCGCCACTCGTAGGCGACCTCGATGCAGTTACCCCCACCGCCGCTGCTGTAGCTGCTCTTGAACCAGTTCAGTTGCCCGGTGCTCATCGCTCTCCCAGCATCTTCTCGATCGCGGCCATGGACTCCCCCGGAGTGAGAGCCACCGACTGCATAATTCCATAGCGGACGGCCAGCGCCCGGACTTCTTCCGGCTCGGTGATGAGCCTCGGATACCCGTGAATCTCCAGGTAGGCGAGCTGCTGTTTGCCCTTGGGGGTGATCAGGGTGAACGGGCCGTCGATGCTGGGCTGGTCGGTGCGGTCGAGCGGCACCAGCTGGAGCTCTACCGTCCTGAGGCGGCCGATGCGCAGGAGCGCCTGCAACTGCTCCCGATGCACGTCGCGGCCCCCGATGGGACGCATCAGCACGCTCTCGTCCAGGATGAAGTGGAACGTGGGGGAGGGCCATGGCTCGAAGATCTTCTGCCGGTCGAGCCGGTCGGCGATCCGCTTCTCGATGGTCTCCTCGCTGAGCAGCGGCCTCCACTGGGCGAAGATCGCGCGTGCATACGCCTCGGTCTGGAGCAGCCCGGGCACGGACTGGTTGCTGTAGACGTAGAGTTGTGACGCGGCGGCCTCCAGATTCGCGTAGCCGCGATACCACTCCGGATGCCGCGTACGCGCCTTCGCCAGCGCCTCCCGCACCTCCCCGACCGTCGACCGGAGCAGGCCACCCGCGCCGAGCACGCCATCCGCGAGTTCCAGGAACTCCGGCTGAGACGTCCGTACCCCCCGTTCCATCGCGGAGATCAGGTCCTCCCCGCAGTGCGTGGCGACGGCCAGCTCCCGCTGGCTCATGCCCGCGCGCTCGCGCAGCACCTTGATCATTTTTCCGAGCGCCCTGAAAAGGTGCGCCGTTCCGTCCGATTCGGCCGGCCGCTCGGGCCGCACTTCCTTCTCCATGTGTCCCGCACCGCTCTCTGTCCACCCGGTCACGGCCGACGCCCCGTACAGCCGACCGGGCGTGCCCGTACAACTGCTCGGCGTCGTGGTGTCACTCCTGGTCAGCGTACGAGCAACCGGACACGCTGAGTCACATGAACGCCGAAATCACCCTTGCGGGCGCCGAGTTCGTCCAACGCTTCAGCGCCACCCGTCGGGGCGCGCGGCTGGCCCGCCATCTGGCGGTGCATCAACTCGACACGTGGGGTGTGCCGTACGGGTCTGGGCTCTCCGACGACATCGCGGTGATCGTGTCCGAGCTGGCGGCCAACGCGGTGCTGCACGGGCTCGTACCGGGCCGGGACTTCGAGCTGCGGCTGATCGCCCTCGCGGACACGCTCCGTATCGAGGTGTCGGACGCGCGGGGCGAGCGGGGGCCGGAGGTCCGGCCCTCCCGGCCCGGCGCGGAATCGGGGTTCGGCCTGCATCTGGTCGCGGCGCTGGCGACGTCGTGGGGCGTGAAGGACCGGGTCGTCGGCAAGACGGTCTGGGCGGAGTGCGTCATGGAGGCCCAGCAAGCTCCGCAGGCCCTTGTTCTGTCCGAAACGCGCTCTATTGCCCCCTGATGGACGCGAGTTAACTCAAACCTTGCCCGGAGCTGGGCGACAGCGGATGAGAGGAGAGCGTAGATGGCAGACAGGGCGTCCACACAGGTAGCAGGGGCCAGCCCCGCGCTTCTGATTGCGGTGGAGGAGCTGGCGACCGCGCACGACCGCAGCGAGTCCGAGCGGTCCGACGTCACCAGCTCGCAGAACAGCGCGGGTGATGACGGGGACAACCGCGACCTGAACCTTCCGAAGGAGTAAGGGAGCCCATGGAGCACCGGCTCGTCACCCACATTGAGAAGGCTCTTGGCTGGGACGGCCGGGTTCTGTGGGGACCGCGTTTGCCCGCGGCCGTCTCACGGACCCGGAGCTGCTTGCCCGCCTGCTGACCCCGCACAGACTGCTGGACCTGATCAAGCGCTGCCACCTGTCCAGTCCGCAGCTTCGCTGCTATGCCGAGGGTGACGAGACACATCCGTCCGTGTTCTTGTCCACCAACGTCAACCGACGCAGGCAGGCCGTGAGCCAGGCCGACATGGCGGCCCTCGGGCGGATCCTCAACGACGGCGGCACCGTGGTCCTGGACCACGTGGATTTCTTCGACCCGACATTGGAAGTCGCCTGCCGGGCCCTGGGCTGGTGGTCCGGCGAATTGACCTCCGCCAACGCATACCTAGCGGTCGGTGAAACCGACGGATTCCATTTGCACTGGGACGACCACGAGGTCATCGCCGTGCAGCTTTCGGGCGAAAAATCATGGGAGGTGCGTGGTCCGTCCCGGTCGGCGCCGATGTACCGCGACGCCGAACGCAACCGCACGCCCTCCGAGGAAGTGCTGTGGAAGGGCACTATGAGGGCGGGAGACGTCATGCACATTCCCCGTGGCTTCTGGCACACCGCTACCCGTCTCGGTTCCGGCGACGGTGGCCACTCGCTGCATGTGACGTTCGGGTTCACCAGACGGACCGGCGTCACATGGGCCAACTTCCTGTCCGACGCCGCCCGCGCCGATGAGGCGTTTCGCCGTGACCTGGAAGGCGCAGAGGGAACCGCGCACAAGGTGCTGACGGAGAAGCTCAGTGCTCTGGCCGAGGCCTACGGTCCCGAGCAGTACCTGGATGGACTGCGGTCCAACACCCCGCCCGCACGCCACATGCCCTACGTGACCGCCTTCGGCCGACCGGAGGCGGTCGCTGCCGTCACTGAGTTCGGCCCCTCCATCGCCCGCGCGGGCGACACGGTCGAAGTCTGCGGCGGGGGCAAGCGGCTGACCTTCCACGCGCGCGCCGAACCGGGCCTCCGCGCGCTTCTGTCGGGTCACCCGGTCTACCTGGACGGTGCGGACGTGGACACCACCACCCTGGCCGACCTGCTCATCACGGAGGGGCTGTGCGAACCACTGACGGAAATGTCGTCCTCGGGCTACACCGGTCTGGTCACCCCCGTGACGTACTCGAAGCAGCTGCCGACCTCGGCGTAGCGTGCCTCGACACCGCCTCGAACTATCTCCGCCATCGCTCACACGAGGTGCTGAGGACGCAGGCCGGCGATCTCCTGCCGAATTTCGCGATCTCCACCAAGGTCGGGTACTTCCCCGGGGAACACTCCCTCGACCCCGCTCGGCTGCGCACCGGGGTCGAGCAGGCCGCGAAGAACCTGGGACGGGAACCGGACGTGGTACTTCTTCACAACCCCGAGCACTCCCGCCCCGACGCCGAGACGCTGGCGCAGGCGTGCGCGGCCCTGGTCGGCGCCGCGCAGGCGGGGCTGTGCGGGGGCTGGGGTGTTTCCAGCTGGGATCCGCGCCCGCTCGTGGACCTGGACGCACCCTGCCCCGACGTCCTCATGGTCCGGTCAGGGCTGCTCGTGGGTGTCGACGTCCTCGAAGCGGCCGAGGCCATCGCGGCGCGGTGGCGGCCGTCGCGGGTGTGGGGCATGAGCCCCTTCGGCGGAAGTACGAGCGAGGCAGTGTGGGGGAGGTTCGACCCACGGATCTTCCTGCGGGACGCACTGCCGGCCACGAGGGTTCAGGCGACGTTCCGCTCCGCTTACAGCCTGCCCCGGGTCGACGCGGTCGCGGTCGGTACGGACAACGTGGAGCACCTGCGGGAACTGGTCGAGGCCCTGTCGTACCAGGTCGACGACCAGGTGGTCCAGGAGTACTGGCAGCTTCTCCAGGCCCGCCGTCAACCCGTCTGAAGTTCCTTCACCACTCGCTCCGCCGTCTCCCGGGCGGCCCCCGGGCGGGGGTCGTCGGGGTCGGCGTGGGGGCCGAGGATCTTCGCGGCGACGAACAGCGTCATCAGCCTGCCGTCCCGGGTATCCAGATCGTCACGCCGCTCGCTGCGGACGCGGTCGGCCAGAGCCGGGACGGCGAGGGAGGCACCCCACAGACTTGCCGCGTCCAGGCCGCGCGGGGCCATGCCCCAGTCCTCCCAGTCGAACACGCAGAACACCGGCCCCGCCACATTCGCCCAGTTGAAATCCGCATGGGCCGGACGCCGTTCGACCACGACCGTGTCGACGCCGGGGAAGACGCTGTGGATCGTTCCCGTGACCAGTTCCTGCGTGAGGGTCTCGGTATCCGGCGTCGCGATCCGGTTGGTGTGCTGCGCGGCGAGGGCATCCAGGGATGCATTCATCGCGGCCCACCACTCCTCGGACAACTGCGGATCCTCCGCCACCACGGCGCTGCCCACCGGCGTCCCGGGCAGCAGCTCCGTCTCGTCCGCCCGCCACATCACCGGCTCCGCCTCGTCCCGCCACGCGACCCCGGCGAACCAGGCCGGCTTGGCAACCCCGTGCAAAGCCTCCGCGGACGCGGTGCCGTCCCCTCCCTGAACCCCGATCCGGTCGAGCCCCCGTCGCTCCACACGCACCCACGTACCACGGTCCGTACGCGCCCCCACAGACCGACGCTTACGCACCACAGCCTTGCGCTCCAGGCGCACGTCCAGCGACCGCTCCACACGGTCCAGTACGGCTTCCACAGGCTCTTTACGCAGATCCACCGAACGCAGCGTCATACGCCCGAACGTACCAAGCCCCGGTCGCAGCACAGCGAGTCCGACACAGCCCTGCTCCGCAGGCGGCTCACGTCGCCGCGTCCGCCCCGGACCGACTGGCCGGGGAAGCCCTGGCGTGCGATGGGCGAGAGACGGCGCGTTCTCCGTACCCCTCGGGGAGAATGAGGACATGGAGCTGCGTGGGGACAAGATCGTGCTGCGGACGGTGGCCGACGGCGATGCCGAGATCCTCGAAGGAGTCGTGAGGGAACCGGAAGTCGCGGCGTGGTGGTCGCCCCCGGACGACTACGAGGGCATGCTGGCCGTCGTCTTCGAGGGCGAGGTCATCGGGGCCGTCCAGTTCGACGAAGAGACCGATCCGGAGTTCCGCCGCGCGGGCATCGACATATTCCTGACGGCGAGGCACCACGGGAAGGGACTCGGTGCCGATACGGTGCGCACGCTGGCCCGGTGGCTGGTGCGGGAACGCGGCCATCACCGGCTGACCATCGATCCCGCCGCGGCCAACTCCGCGGCCATCCGCTGCTACGGCAAGGTCGGGTTCAAGCCCGTGGGAGTCATGCGGGCGTACTGGCGGAACCACCGGACGGGCGTCTGGGAGGACGGTCTGCTGATGGATCTGCTCGCGGACGAGCTGGCCTGAACTCCCGCATGATCCGCGGCCCGTTGACGGATGTCTTCGGCACCGCGCCCTACTGCCAGACCGCGGTGTCGGGGTCGATGCCGTGGGCTCGCGCCTCGGCGTCGACGATGTGGCGGAACCAGGTGGCGAGGCCGGCGCGGATGCCGTCGTAGTGGGCGGCGAACGCCGGATCGGCCTCATACATGCGGCCGAGGCAGACCTGCATCTGCCTGGTGAGCGGAAAGTACGAGGCAAAGACCGCACGGTGCCGCTCGACGAGCTGATTCGCCTCCGGGCTGCCGGGTGCGACGCCGGCGGCCATCGCATCTCCGAGGGCGCGGTCGAGGGCGGCGACGGCGTCGGCGACGGCCTGCCACTCCTCCGGACCGCGAGAGGCCGAGCGTTCGGCGTACTGCCGCCATTGCGTCGTGTCTCCCCAGCGCTGACGGGCTCGGGCCGGCCCGTCCGGATCCCACTGCGGGCCGAAGACCGCGGCCTGCTGCTCTGCGGTCAGCAGCAGGCCGCGCTCGTGGGCGTCGATCATCCGGTCCAGTCCGGCGCCGAGCTGTGGGCGGGGGGGGGGGGGGGGGGGGGGGGGGGGGGGGGGGGGGGGGGGGGGGGGGGGGGGGGCG
>NZ_JBCEWQ010000234.1:0-9366 GCF_038448545.1 Streptomyces sp. CLV115 | reverse complement strand
GGCCGGCGCGGGGGTGAAGACGGGCACGGGGACGGGCGGGGCGGCTCGTCCCGGGTGGCCTACTTGCGCTTGGGACGCTTGCCCTTGGTCGTCTTCCGGGCCGCCGGGTTTCCGGTGCGGGACGAGCGGCGCTTCTCGTAGCGGGCCAGCGCCGTCTCGTACTCCGTGCGGTGCAGCTGCTCGCCCGGCGCCTCCCGGAACGTACGGAGGAAGTACGCGATCAGCGAGCCGACGAAGCCGATCGTCTTGAGGCCGCGCAGATTGGCCTCGCGCGCCGGGTCTGCGGGGCGGCGGCTGAACCCCTCCCAGGTCTTGCGGAAGGCGATGGCGCTGCAGATGGCGAACATCAGCACCACCAGGACGCCGACGAAACTGCCGACATCGGCGATCTGGAGTCCCTGGTAGGCGAACCGGAGCACGAAGCAGGCGACGACCGCGGCGGCCAGCGAGCCGACCGCCGCCCCGGCGCGTCGCAGCCCGTAGCCCCCGCTGTGGTCGACCCAGGTCGTACCGAAGAAGCGCAGGGGCTCGGGCTGCGGGCCGGGCGTGCCGGAGCCGGGGGCTTCGCTGTTCTCGCTCACGAAGTCGATTATCCCCGGGCGGTCGCGGGCCCGGACGCGCCGGTCACCGTTCCGGCCGCGATCCCGTCGCGGCCCCGTCGCCGCGGCGGTCCCGTCGCCGCAGCGATCAGACGCAGCGCGGCGCGATCAGACGCAGCGCGGCGCGATCAGTCGCAGCGCGGCGCGATGTAGCCGTCGCTGCCCGTGTGGACGTAGGCGTCCGCCACGAACTGGCCGTTGGCGATGTTGTCCCAGATGTTCGAGGTGCCGTACGGGCCGGTGACCCGCTCCCCCGGCTTCTGGCAGTAGACCGGAATCTTCATTCCGTACGGGAGGGTCCTGACGATCCCGTACTTGGTGCCCGGTCCGGTGCGGACGTTGACGCGGTAGCCGGGCGCGATCGGGTACCGGGTGACGTCGTCGGAACCGGCCGCCACCACGTTCTCGGAGACGTCGGTCGCGGTGTCGGTCGCGGCATCGCTCGCGGTGTCGGTGTGCTCGTCCATGGCCATGAGGCCCTCCCCCGTTGAGAGTTCGGTGTGTACGACGCGCAGGCTACAAGCCCCATCCGGATCGCACGCACCATCGACTAGGCTCCGTGCGTCGCGCTTGCGGACGAACACACGGGGGTGGGCGATGCCGCCGCTGCGAGGTACCGGAGCCAATCCGGAAGCGGAGCATCCGGAGTACGCCGGGCAGTACCGTCTTGAGGCACGTCTCGGCGCTGGCGGCATGGGAGTCGTACACCTGGCGCGCTCCGCCTCCGGACTGCAACTCGCCGTCAAGGTGGTGCACCGGCAGTACGCGGCGAACCCGGAGTTCAGGGCACGTTTCCGGCAGGAGGTCGGGGCGGCCCGGCGGGTGAGCGGCGCCTTCACCGCGTCGGTCGTCGATGCCGACCCGGACGCCGCACGGCCGTGGATGGCCACCCTGTACGTACCCGGCCCCACCCTCGCCGACCAGGTGAAGCGGAACGGGCCGATGGCCCCGGCCGAACTGCGCAGGCTGACCGCGGGGCTCGCCGAGGCGCTGCGGGACATCCACCGGGCCGGTGTCATCCACCGCGACCTCAAGCCGAGCAACGTGCTGCTCTCCGACTCCGGGCCCAAGGTCATCGACTTCGGGATCTCCCGGCCGTACGACAGCGATCTGCGCACCGAGACCGGCAAGCTGATCGGCTCGCCGCCGTACATGGCGCCCGAGCAGTTCCAGCGGCCGCGCGAGGTCGGGCCCGCCGCCGATGTGTTCGCCCTGGGAGCGGTGCTCGTCCACGCGGCGACCGGCCGGGGGCCCTTCGACTCGGACAGCCCGTACATCGTGGCCTACCAGGTGGTGCACGACGAGGCCGATCTGGCGGGGGTGCCGGGGGACCTGGCACCGCTGATCGGGCAGTGCCTGACGAAGGACCCCGCCGGGCGGCCCACCCCGGACGAGATCATGACGGCACTGCGGCCGCCCTCGTACGAGGCCGCCGCGTTCATACCGTCGCAGCGGCGGCCGGCTCCCGCCGGGGCGGGAACCGATGTCGGGGTCGCGGTGGCCCTCGTCCCGGAGGCGGGGGCGCGCGCCGGCGCGGAAGCCGATACCCATGTGGGCGGGGCGGCGGAGCGGGACGGGAGGACGTCCGCCTTCGGCGGCGGCAACAAGCGGCGGTGGCTGGCGGCCACCGCGGCGCTGCTGGTCATGGGGGCCGGCGGGGTGTGGGCCGTCGGTGCCGAGGGCGGCTCCGGCGGATCGGGCGGCTCCGGCGGCCTGGGCGGGTCGAAGGGCTCGGCGGAGGAGTTCGCGCCGTGGCGCACCGCGCTGCGGACCACCGGCAGATCGACGCCGGTCTGTTCCCCGGCGGGCGGCTCCGGGACGGATACGGGTGGCTCCGGGACGGAGGCGTCCGGCCCGCCCGCGGCGCTGTACTGCGCGACCGGCGGCATCGGTGTCTCCCGGCTGGATCCGGCGGACGGCCGGGTGCTGTGGTCCCGTCGCGCGGAGGCGGACGCGCCGGCGGTCGGCGTGGTGTCGGTCTCCGGCGGTCTGGTGCACACGGCGGTGCCGGGCGGGAAGCTCCGGGCGTACGACCCCGCCAAGGGCGAGCAGGTCTGGGGCGCGGATCTCTCCCCGTATCTGGGCACCCCCTTCGGCGCGGGTGACACGCTGCTGCTGGTGGCCGGGGACGGCACGACCGAGGCGCTGGACTCCGCGACCGGGGTGTCCCTCTGGCGCCACGCGCTCGCCGGGCACCAGCGCCCGGACTACGCGCTCTACGACGCGGGCACCGGGCTGGCCTACGCCTTCGAGCACTCGGCCTACGGATCCTCCACGCTGGTCACGGCCGTCGACGTCACGACGGGGCACACGGCCTGGCAGCGGCGGCTGGACGGGATGCTGACGCCGGTGGGGACCTCGGACGGCGCGCTCGTCCTGACGTCCATGAACGGGGACTCCCAGACCGTCGGGCTGGTCCGCTACGACCCGGCGCGGGGACGTGCCGTACGGACGGTGCTGCCGTTCCGGATGAACGAACCGGAGGTCGTGATGGGCGGGGACACCGCCTATCTGCTGGCGCACGGCGGCACGCTGGTCGCCGTGGACACCCGCCCGGCCGGTGGCGAGGCGGTCCGCTGGCAGCTGGAGACCGCCGCCGGGCGGACGTCCGCGCCGGTACTCGCCGCCGGGAACCGGCTGTACTTCTCGGCGGCGGACGGGCGGTTGCTGGCCGTGGACACCGAGCACGGAAAGCTGCTGGGCCAGACGGCGCCCCGGCTGCGCAACGGGAGGCTCACGTACTCCTCGGCGCTGCCCGCCCCGGTCGCCGCCGGGCGGACCGTCTTCGGGACCGCGCCCGACGGGTCCGTGTTCGCCGTGGACGGGCAGGACCCCGCCCGCTGGTGAGAGCGGGCGGGGTCCGGTGGTCTGTCGGGCTGTCGGTTGGTCGGTCTTCCCGCCTGTCTGTCTGTCGGCGGGGCGGTCAGCCGAGCCTGGACACGTTCTGTCGGCAGGCCGGTCAGCCGAGCCTGGACACGTCGCGCACCGCGCCCCGGTCCGCGCTCGTCGCCATCGCCGCGTAGGCGCGCAGCGCGGCCGAGACCTTGCGCTCGCGGTTCTTCGGCGCGTACACACCGTTCAGCGCCTCGCGGCGGGTGGCCAGCTCGGCCTCGGGGACGAGGAGCTCGATCGAGCGGTTCGGGATGTCGATCCTGATCCGGTCGCCGTCCTCGACCAGCGCGATGGTGCCGCCCGATGCGGCCTCCGGCGAGGCGTGGCCGATGGACAGGCCCGACGTACCACCGGAGAAGCGGCCGTCGGTCACCAGGGCGCAGCTCTTGCCGAGGCCGCGGCCCTTGAGGAAGGAGGTCGGGTAGAGCATCTCCTGCATGCCGGGGCCGCCGCGCGGACCCTCGTAGCGGATGACGACGACGTCGCCCTCCTTGATCTCCTTGCGGAGGATCTTGTCGACGGCCTCGTCCTGCGACTCGCAGACGACCGCCGGGCCCTCGAAGGTCCAGATCGACTCGTCGACACCCGCCGTCTTCACGACGCAGCCGTCCTCGGCGAGGTTGCCCTTGAGGACCGCGAGGCCGCCGTCCTTGGAGTAGGCGTGCGCCAGGTCGCGGATGCAGCCGCCGGCCGCGTCCAGGTCGAGGGTCTCCCAGCGCTCCGACTGCGAGAAGGCGGTCGCGGAACGGACACATCCGGGGGCCGCGTGCCACAGCTCGACGGCCTCCGGGGACGGGGAGCCGCCGCGGATGTCCCAGTCCTTCAGCCACTGGGCGAGGGAGTCGGAGTGGACCGAGTGCACGTCCTCGTCGAGCAGACCGCCGCGGTGCAGCTCACCGAGGAGCGCGGGGATGCCGCCGGCCCGGTGGACGTCCTCCATGTAGTAGGTGCCGCCGGGTGCCACGTTGGGGGCGACCTTCGACAGGCAGGGGACGCGGCGCGAGACCGCGTCGATGTCGGCCAGGTCGTAGGACAGCTCGGCCTCCTGCGCCGCGGCGAGCAGGTGCAGGATCGTGTTGGTGGAGCCGCCCATCGCGATGTCCAGCGCCATCGCGTTGTCGAACGCGGCGCGGGTGCCGATGGAGCGGGGCAGGACCGTCTCGTCGTCCTGCTCGTAGTAGCGCCTGGTGATGTCGACGACCGTGCGGCCGGCGTCCTCGTACAGCGCCCTGCGGGCGGTGTGCGTGGCGAGGACGGAGCCGTTGCCGGGGAGGGAGAGGCCGAGGACCTCGGTCAGGCAGTTCATCGAGTTGGCGGTGAACATGCCGGAACAGCTGCCGCAGGTGGGACAGGCGTTCTCCTCGATACGGAGGATGTCCTCGTCCGAGATGCTCTCGTCGACGGCGTCGCTGATCGCGTTGACCAGGTCGAGCTTGCGGACCGTGCCGTCGACCAGGGTGGCCTTGCCGGCCTCCATCGGGCCGCCGGAGACGAAGACCGTCGGGATGTTGAGGCGCATCGCCGCCATCAGCATGCCGGGGGTGATCTTGTCGCAGTTGGAGATGCAGATCAGCGCGTCCGCGCAGTGCGCCTCGACCATGTACTCGACGGAGTCGGCGATCAGGTCGCGGGAGGGGAGGCTGTAGAGCATCCCGCCGTGGCCCATCGCGATGCCGTCGTCGACGGCGATGGTGTTGAACTCGCGCGGCACGGCGCCCGCGGCCTTGATGGCGTCGGAGACGATCCGGCCGACCGGGGCCAGGTGGGTGTGGCCGGGGACGAACTCGGTGAAGGAGTTGGCGACCGCGATGATCGGCTTGCCGATGTCCTCGCTCGCTACGCCCGAGGCCCGCATAAGGGCGCGGGCGCCCGCCATGTTGCGGCCGTGGGTGACAGTGCGGGACCTCAGCTGGGGCATCGTCTCTCGCTCCTTCGACGTTTAAGACTGTCTCCGAGCGTACGCCTCCGGCTCCAAGATCTGGACACAGTGTCCGAAATGCGGGATGAATTGCTCGCTGAGTGGTCGGCGGGCGGCCGGCGGCCGGACGGTGCGCGGAGAGGCGGCGGGCGCCCGTCCCCGCGGGGCTCAGGACTCCGTCAGATAGCGCTGGAGCGTCGGCGCGACCATCTCGACGATCTTCTCCGGATCCGCCGAGGCGAGCGGCTCCGCCCGGATCACGTAGCGGAGCATCGCGATCCCGATCATGTGCGAAGCCGCCAGCTCCGCGCGGAAGGTGGCGTCCGGTACGTCCAGCGCCTCCGCGACGCGCTCCAGGAGCCGGCGCAGCACGAAGCCCCTCAGGACCTTCGCCGCCGCCTCGTGCGTCAGCGCGGATCGCATGATCGCGAGCAGCGGGGCCCTGGACGCCGGGTTCTCCCATACGGCGATGAAGTAGCGGGCCAGCCGCTCGCCCAGGCCGTCCGTGCCGTTGCCGAGGACGTCCGGGATCACCAGGGCCGGCTCGAAGGACAGCTCGATGGCGGCCGCAAAGACCTCGTCCTTCGTACCGAAGTAGTGGTGGACCAGTGCGGAGTCGACACCCGCCGCCTTGGCGATGCCCCGGACCGATGTCTTGTCGTACCCGCGCTCCGCGAATTCGGTGCGGGCCGCCTCCAGGATGCGGGTGCGGGCGTCGGGGCCGGAGGTGTCGGCGGTACGGGAGGGGCGGCCGCGGCGCTTGGGGCCGGTGGGGCCGGAGGCGCCGGTGGGGCTAGAGGCGCCGGGGCCGTCCGCAGGACCGGGGCCGTCCGGGGCGCCGGGGCCGTCCGCAGGACCGCCCGTCATGGCCGCGGCGCTCGGGTCGGGGACGAGGCCAGGTGGAGCCGGGTGAAGGCCAGCGCCTCCGCCAGGTCGGCCTCGCGTTCGGCGGTGGACATGGCGCGGCGGGTGTTGACCTCGATGACGACATGGCCGTCGAAGCCGGTGCGGGCCAGGTGCTCCAGGAGTTCGGCACAGGGCTGGTCGCCCCGGCCGGGCACCAGGTGCTCGTCCTTGTTGGAGCCCTTGCCGTCGGCGAGGTGGATGTGGGCGAGCCGGTCGCCCATCCGCTCGACCATCCCCATGCCGTCCGTGCGGGCCGTCGCGGTGTGCGAGAGGTCCACGGTGAAGTGGCGGTAGTCGTCGTTGGTGACGTCCCAGTCGGGGGCGTACGCCAGCATCTCGCGGTCCCGGTAGCGCCACGGGTACATGTTCTCCACGGCGAACCGCACATCGGTCTCGTCCGCCATCCGCCAGATCCCGGTGACGAAGTCGCGCGCGTAATTGCGCTGCCAACGGAACGGCGGGTGGACTACCACGGTCGTCGCCCCGAGCTTCTCCGCCGCGGCACGGGCCCGCTGGAGCTTCACCCACGGATCGGTTGACCAGACGCGCTGGGTGATCAGCAGACAGGGCGCGTGGACGGCGAGGATCGGCACCTGGTGATAGTCGGAGAGCCGCCGCAGTGCCTCTGTGTCCTGGCTGACGGGGTCGGTCCACACCATGACCTCGACACCGTCGTAACCGAGGCGCGCGGCGATCTCGAAGGCCGTCGCCGTCGACTCCGGGTAGACGGAAGCCGTCGACAGGGCGACCTTCGCATCCGGGATGCGCACCACTGGTTCTGCCACTGGGACAGCGTACGGGCAGCGGTACGCCCCGCCGAGGGGGTCCGGTCGGAAAGTGAGATGCCCCATGACGGCGCACAGTGGGATGCACCATGACGGCGCACGCGGTGGTGCACGCCGGGGCATTGCGCCGCAGGCCCCGAGCCCGTCTCCGTCTCCGTCCCCGCCCCGTTCCCGCCCCGCGCCCGCTCCGGCGCGTTCAGCCGCCGAACGCGGCTGGCTCCTGCGCCGGCAGATGGTCCAGGCGGCGCAGGATGACGCCCTCACGCAGCGCCCAGGGGCAGATCTCCAGCTCCTCGACCCCGAACAGATCCATGGCTCCCTCCGCGACCAGCGCCCCGGCGAGCAGCTGCGCGGCCCGGCCCTCGGAGACGCCGGGCAGACCGCCGCGCTGCTCGGTGGTCATCGCCGCCAGCTTCGGCACCCACTCCTCCAGCGACTTGCGGGTGAGGGCGCGCTGGACGTACAGGCCCTCGGTGGAGCGTGCGGCGCCCGCGATCCTGGCGAGCTGCTTGAAGGTCTTGGACGTGGCCACGACATGGTCCGGGCGCCCGAGCCGGGTGAACTCCCCGACGCTGCGGGCGATCCTGGCCCGGACATGGCGGCGCAGCGCCTTCACCTCGGCCGGGTCCGGCGGATCGCCCGGCAGCCATCCGGCGGTGAGCCGGCCGGCCCCGAGCGGCAGCGAGACCGCGGCGTCCGGTTCCTCGTCCATGCCGTACGCGATCTCCAGCGAACCGCCCCCGATGTCCAGGACCAGCAGCCGGCCCGACGACCAGCCGAACCAGCGGCGCGCGGCGAGGAAGGTGAGCCGGGCCTCCTCCGCGCCGCTCAGGACGGCGAGGTCGACCCCGGTCTCCTCCCGCACCCGGGCCAGCACCTGATCTGCGTTGCTCGCCTCCCGCACCGCGGACGTGGCGAACGGCAGGACGTCCTCGCACCCCTTGTCCTCCGCGGCCTGGAGCGCGTCGGCCACCGTGGCCACCAGCCGGTCCACGCCCTCGGGGCCGATCGCCCCGTCCTCGTCGAGCAGTTCGGCCAGGCGCAGCTCCGCCTTGTGCGAGTGCGCGGGCAGCGGGCGTGCGCCGGGGTGCGCGTCCACCACCAGCAGATGCACCGTGTTCGAACCCACGTCGAGGACTCCGAGTCTCATACAGCGAACGCTACCGGGACCTCGGACTTACCCTTGGCGCGTGCCAAAGACGAAAAAGGCGAAGCCGGGCAAAAACACGAAGAAGCAGAGAACGAAGCAGGAGATGCAGCAACAGGAAGCACCGGAAGCGAACGGACCGGACCGGTCCGACGACGAGACGGGGATCGATTTCGCACGTGCCTGGGTCGAGTTCCCGGACCCGGGGGACGACGAACAGATCTTCCGCTGCGACCTGACCTGGCTGACCTCCAGGTGGACCTGCATCTTCGGCAGCGGCTGCCAGGGCATCCAGGTGGGCCGCGCGGACGACGGCTGCTGCACGCTGGGCGCGCACTTCTCGGACGAGGACGACGAGAAGCGGGTGGCGGGCCACGTCGAACGGCTGACCCCCGACCTGTGGCAGTTCCACGACGTCGGTACGGAGACGGGCTGGGTCCAGGTCGACGACGACGGGGAACGCCAGACCCGGCGCTGGAAGGGCTCGTGCATCTTCCAGAACCGGCCCGGATTCGCGGGAGGCGCGGGCTGCTCCCTGCACATCCTGGCGCTGCGGGAGGGCAAGGAGCCCCTGGAGACCAAGCCGGACGTCTGCTGGCAGCTGCCGGTCCGGCGCACCTACGACTGGATCGACCGGCCCGACGACACCCGGATCCTCCAGGTGTCGATCGGTGAGTACGACCGCCGGGGCTGGGGCCCGGGCGGCCACGATCTGCACTGGTGGTGCACCTCGGCGACCTCGGCGCACGGGGCCGGGGAGCCGGTGTACGTCTCGTACCGGCCCGAGCTCGTCGAGATGATGGGCAAGGAGGCGTACGACCGCCTCGCCGAGCTGTGCGAGGAGCGGCTCGCCGCACTGCTGCCGATGGCACCGCACCCCGCGGACCCGGCCCCTCCGGCCGGCCCTGCGTGAGGATGCGGGGACGGACGTGAGGGAGCCGCGGCATACCCGGGTCTCAGCCGGCCGGGGGCGGCGTGTCCGGTCCCGGGTCGGTGGTGGGTGTGGGACCGGTCGGATCCGGGGACGGTGACGGATCGGTCGGGCCCGAGTCCGTCGGGGTCGGCGTGGGGTCGCCCGGGCCGGTCGACGGGCCGGTCGACGGGTCCGGGTCCGGGGAG